>NZAU01000126.1 GCA_002686215.1 Candidatus Woesearchaeota archaeon | reverse complement strand
AACTTCTTCACTGCCCCATTCTAAAATATTTTCGTTCTTATCACAGTAAACCATAAACTTGCGTTCCCAGAGAGAACGGTATACAATGTTTTTGGGGTCACCCTTATATTTTTTAGGATAAGATGGTTGATATTTTCCCTTATATGACATCTAAATAACTAATAATAAAGTAAGCACTGTAGGTATTTAGAGTGTCTGTCATAAAAAGTATTCAACCTAATGATGCAAAAAGATTGTTTGGCAATCTATCAAAGAATAATCACTATCAAGTAGATTTTTCATCTCTTGGTGCTTTTAAGGGAAATAGTGATCTTCTAGATTATTTGAAGAATAAAAGAAAAGTTGATGCAGGTTTCGTTCAAAGAGATGCAGGACTTTTGTGTTATGAGGCATCATTGCCAGGAACAAGACTTGCAACTGCAGAAGTAAGTGATAATTTTATGGGTGTATCCCAAGAATTTGCACATACGAGATTATATGCTGACGTTGATTTTAGTTTTTATGTTGATGACGATTATAATGCTATAAGATTCTTTGAAGGATGGATTGACTTTATTTCAAGTGGAAGTGAAGATACTGATAATGCAGATCCTTTAGTCTCAAATTATTATCGTAGGATGAGATACCCTGATACTTACAAGTGTCAGTCTATGACCATTACAAAGTTTGAGAGAACTTTTGATAAAACAATAAAGTATACATTTGTTAATGCATTTCCAAAAACAATTAGTGCAATCCCTGTAACATATGGTGCCTCAGATATACTGAGAGTAAATGTTAGTTTTAATTATGATCGATATCTTATCGATTCTGATTCAGTTACTAAGGGAACAAGAAATGATGAGGGATTTGTAGATTTGGCTTATACTCAACCATCAGCAGAGTTACAAGCAAGACGTGCACAAATAACAAGAGTAGAACGACCAAAACAAAATCCACCAGCAAACTCAACATCATCCGATAATTTAACTCCTACTGCCAGAGCTCTTCAAGAAGTTGCTGAAACTGGAGGAGGAGTAAGTAGACAATATGCCATTGATCGATTAGTTAAATCTAGAGGTATGAGTTATAGAGATGCTGCTGCAGAAGTTAAAAAAATATATGGAGACTAACCCTCTAAATAATCACATATGAGTTGTATCAATTAGTATGCCTTTACCTAAGATTAATACGCCAACGTATGACTTGACGTTGCCTTCGACAGGAAANAAGATCAAATATAGACCTTTTCTTGTACGAGAAGAAAAGATTTTGATTATGGCAATGGAATCCGAAGATATGACGGAGATTACCAATTCCATNGTTCAGATTCTTACAGACTGTATTCTTACCGAAAACGTCAAAGTTGAAACTCTTTCAACTTTTGATATTGAATATTTGTTNTTAAATGTTAGGGCAAGATCCGTTGGAGAAACGGTTGATATTAATATCACCTGNCCAGATGATGAAGAAACTCAAGTTGAGATGACGATTGATATCGACGCAATCAAAATTCAAAAAACTAGAGGACACAAAAATATCATCAAGTTAGATGATAANCTCTCTATGAAACTTCGTTATCCTTCATTACAACAGTTTATTGAAAATAACTTCGAGACAGGAGAAAATATCAGTGAGGTTGGTCAATCACTTTCTATGATTACATCCTGTATTGATATGATATATAATGATGAAGAAAGTTGGGAATCATCTGATTATTCTAAGAAAGAACTTGATGAATTCGTCGAGCAGATGAATACAAAACAGTTCAANCANATTGAGAAGTTTTTCACNACAATGCCCAAACTTTCNCATAAACTTATGGTGAAGAANCCAAATACCGGTGTTGAATCTGAAGTTGTCCTTGAGGGGTTAGCAGCTTTTTTCAGTTGAGTATGGCTCATACNAATCTTGAGTCATACTATAAAATTAATTTTGCCCTCATACAGCACCATAAATATTCATTAACAGAGATAGAAAATATGATTCCGTGGGAGAGAGAAATTTATCTTATCTTACTCCAACAATATATTGAAGAGGAAAACTTAAAGGCACAACAGCAAAGTGGCTAATACCAATATACAAAATCCCAAATTAAATGTTTCTAGCATCAAGAGTCCCCTATCTGGTGGTGGATCTAATTTGGGCAATGTTGGTCAGGGAGGAACTTCGAAGATTGGAACTCTTGCAANAATTGTGAGAGGAAATAAAATAAAAATTAATGCAATCGAAAAATCCCAAAAAATACAAGACGAGAAGATAACAATATTAAAAAATATCTCACAGAATACGCAAAGTAATATAGGTCAAAAACTACCAGATAGTGGTGGAAGTAATATAGAACAATCTTTAGCAGAGACTAATCAAATTCTTGTTCAGATTCAGCAAGAATTAATGAGGGCTTCTGCACTTAGATCTCAAGAAGAAAGAGCAAGAAATGATAGAGCAAGGAGGAGTGCATCCAAAGCAAAACTTGGTGCAGAAGAAAGTCAATTAGGAAAATCTGCGAAGAAAATTAAAAAATCTGTAGGTGAAAAAGCAGAACAAACTGTAGCACCTGTAAAAGGAATCTTTGGACGTATCATGGATTTCTTGGGAACTCTTGCCTTGGGTATTGCTTCTAATGCAATATTTGAATGGTTGAAGGATCCAAGTAACATGGAGAAGGTGAAGGGGTGGTTTAATTGGATCAAAGAGAATTGGGGTTGGGCAGCAGTTGCAATTGGTGCTATTGCACTAATGCCTTTANNTGGAGTNATTNNTNNNATAATNGGNNCATTATCANNACTAGCACCACTTCTTATTCCAATTGCTCCACTCNTATTAAAAGCATTGGCTAATTGTTGGTGGTATAGTTCTTGCATATAAAGGATTGGAAGCAGGATTTAATGCTGTAAGAGATTCTATTACGGGTGGTTCCGAATTTAGTGCGGCACATGATATACTTGATCAAAAATTAAAAGAGGCCGGACTTGATAATGACGGCAAAAAGAGAGATAAAGGTGCTGGATGGGACTTCTTAGGATGGGCAGGAACTAGAAAAGAAGTTGAAATGACTGAAGATGAGAAAAAACTTGCAGCAGATGTTTTAGCAAAGAGAAAACAACTTAATAGTATGAGAGATGATATGAGAGGAGAGATACAGAAAAAAAATCTTGAGATTGATGAACAAGCAGGTTTGNCAATGAGTTCNTCTGATAGTCAAATACAAGCTACACNATCAACTAGAGATGCTGCAGAAAAAGAAATNAGAGCAGATTATGCAAAAAGAATAACTCAACTTGTCCCATTAAATATTGAAGCAAGAGCAAAAGGTGGTCCTGTTGCCGCAGGAAGACCATATCTTGTGGGTGAAAGAGGACCAGAACTTTTCATGCCAAATATTGGTGGAACAGTGGTTAATAATATGAANACAGAAAGAATATATCAAATGATTTCTTCNAGAAGAAGAGGTCGTGGTGGAGTAAATATTGTCAATTTACCTCCAATTACAAATAAAATGCCACCACCAGAGTTGCCTTCTATGGGTGATCAGGCAACTGATGTACCTANTATCTCTAGTGTCAATATGGCAGATCCATATCGTCAATTGAGTCCAATGTTATATGGAATAACGGTGTAATATTATGGCAGTACAGATACTAGCAGGATTAGCGAGAGTAGGAGCAACTGCAGGTAGAGCTGCGGCAACTGGAGCAAGGGCAGGAGCAAGAGCAGCTGCTAGAGGTACAAAAAAACTTGCCGTAAGAAAAGCAAAATCTACCGCAAAAGATAAGTTAAAGGGGAAAGCAAAAGATCTTAGGTATAGGCAGAGAAATTTTAAACCAGGAGAGGGTGGAACTGANTCTGGAGAAAGACATTTACAAGNATTCAGAGATTTTTATGGATTATCTTCCCCTTCACCCTTAATAGGAGGAACCACAAATCCATCAAAAATTAAACCGGCAAAGTCTTCAGATCCTCAAGTAAAACAATTAAAAGTAAATGTAACTAATATTCATAGATTTCTTGTAAAGTCAAATAATGATTATGCCAGGCAACAAGCAACTACGAGAAGAAATCAAACTGTTCAGAGAAGTAANGCAAAGTTNGGAGGAGAGGAGANAANANTAGGAAAANGATCATCACCGTTAGNAAAATCCGCATCTATCGTAAAAGGTGCCATGCAACCAGCTGGCAGTTTGTTTGATAGAATTATGGAATTTGCTGGTACTCTATTGCTTGGCATTTTGGTTAATGCTTTACCAGCAATTGTAGAAAAAGTTAAGGAAGTAATTGATAATCTTGTAAACTTCTTTACACCAATTCAAAGTGGATTTAGGGTTATTATGTCTCTCTTTAGTGATGACATAAATCAAGATCAACTTGATGTTGACAAGAAAAGATTTGATGATGGTATCCAGAATATCCAAGGAGAGGGTGGTTTACTTGATAAGATAAAAGAAAAATTAGGTCCATTTGGTGGAGCAATCGATTTACTCAAAGGTGCTATCGATAAATTTAGAGATGTTTTGGGACTTAAAAAAGCATCAACAAAAATGAAACTTGAGAAAAGAGATGGTAAAGAGGGATTTGTAAATACAGAAACTGGACAATTTACGGAGAGACAATTTACCTCTGCAGAGAGAAAACAATATGAGAGTGGATCTACTGGTTCTGGTGGAGGAGGATCAACTGACATATCCGGTATCGGTGATGGTAGAGAAGATATGCCCGTTCCTCTATCAGGTGGAATATTAGAGGGTGCGAGAAAAATAATTGGAATGGGAAAAGGTACTGCAGATCAATGTGCAAATACTACAAGAGCAGCACTGAGAGAAGCAGGTCATCCAATGGCAGATGTTAGAACTATGATAGGTGATTTAGATACACCACAGGGTATTGCATATAATGCACCATCTTTTGCAGCTTCATTTGGTGGAAGTGATATGGGTCAGGTTATAAAAACTAAATCCAATATAAAAGCAGGAGATATCATACTTTGGAGAGCAGATAGAGACCTTGGTGGAATATTAAATAAGGGTGCTATTACTCACGTTGGTATTGCTGCTGATGACGGATTAAAACATCAATTTGATCATAACAGAAGAAGTGGATTTCACTATCGCAGACATTGGAGTTCATCTGGTGGGACATCTTGGTTTGCTGGAATTAGATTGGGTTCTGGAAGAGGTTCTAGTAAGATGAAGAAAGCAAGTTTATCGACAAATACACAGGGTTCTGGAGATGCCAGAGCATCAATATCAAATCCAGAAAATAAAACAAAAGTTAATCAGATAGCTTCTATAAATCAATCAATGGATGATGATGAAGGAACAACAACTATTGCAGTTCAGCAGGTAAATACTATACAGACACAAGTAGTTCCTACACCGGTAAAAGTGGCATCCGCACCACCTCAACCTGCACCAGTATCACAACTCACATCAATCTGGACTTTCTAAGATAAATGGCAAACGCAGCAGACACAGCAAATTACGAAATACTTACACTAACCAAAGATGGTAAAGAACTTGCATTAGAAGGAAAGACTACGAGTTTTGACTACTATGAGAGTTTATTATCTCCCAATATAACTGCGGTTATGACTTTCGTTGATACTGGAAATTCTGTTAACTATGATAAAAAGTATGATCCTCAAGAAAGAAAGGGAACGATTTATAATGCACTCCCATTGACAGGAACCGGAGATGAAGAAGTAAGATTTAAAATCACTTCTAAACTTGGAACTTTGGATTTCTCCAGAACTCCATTATATGTCAATAGTGCCGTGAATTCCGATCAAGAATCCAATAGAGAAGCTGTGTTTCTCAGTTTAGTATCTAAAACAGCAATTACAAACCAAGAGACACACGTTAAGAAAAACTATACGGGTCGATCTAACTCAGCATCTGTTTCAATCATAGCAGAAAATTTATTAGGAATTCCCAAGGATAAATTAGAGATTGACAAAACTGCAAATGGATATCCATTTATTGGTAACATGAAATCTCCATTTGAAGTTATCATGATGCTTGCTGCCAAATCAACTTTTGATGATGGAAATCCTGGATTTTTCTTTTATGAAACACGAGATGGGCATAAATTTAAGGCAATTGATAATCTGATTAAAAAATCTCCCGTTGCAGAATATTATAAGACTGATGTTAATGTTTCAAGTGTAAATTCAAATACTGATTTTAAAATATCATCTTTCAGTATTAATAAAAATCAAAATTTAATTAATGCAATGAAGTCTGGAGTTTATTCTAGTCGTCGAGTATATTTTAATCCCCAAACATTTCAGGAAGAGGAGAGTTCTTTTTCTATAGAAGAACTACCTCAATCACTTGGAAAAAGTGAACCACCAAAACCAAAAGCAGGACTGAAAAGTGATAAGTATACGAGAGTATTGTATAGTATAAAAGACGTTGGAGCACTGTCTTCTCAGGTCAAATCAACAGAAACAACTTCTAGTAAACCACAAGAGTGGCAAGGTGAAGTTCAGATGAGATATAATTTATTAATGGCACAAATTGCAAAAATTCAGGTTCCATGCAATCCCAATCTTAAAGCAGGAGATGTGATTAAGTGTCATATTCAGGTAATTACAGATGATGATAAGGTTCAAGGAACATCAGATCCATTTTCAAGTGGAAACTACTTAATTATGGATCTGTGTCATCATTATGATCCAAAAAATTCATATACAGCAATGACTATTGTTCGTGATACTTACGGTTTTAAAAAGAGTGGAGGTTAATCATGGCAAGTAACGTAGGATATGCTATCGGTAATAATAAATGGTTTATTGGTCAAGTACCTCCTGGTTGGAATGAGTACCCAAATAAAGGTGGTTGGCCAGATCAACATGGAGATCGAGTAAAAGTTAGAATACCTGGAATGCATCCCATGTCTGGTGATGATGCAACTGATTTGCAANATAAAGATCTTCCTTGGGCAATTGTNGCAAAACCAACCACACATGGNAATCGNAATGCTGTTTCTAGTGGAATATGGGGTGGAGAATGGGTCATTGGATTTTTTATGGATGAAGANTGTCAGATACCTGTAATCACACAAATTNTGACAAATAATNNNACTNNTTATGAAATANGNGAATCTACNAANGGNACTACNNTAGGAAAAAGGGTAGATGTNTATAATACTGGTAGAAGTCCTGGCAATCTTGTTACCGGTGCACCCAAACCATCCAAACCTGCGGTGGTAGATGTGAAAAAACTCTCTAAATAATCAGAATAGGAGGTAATTTTTAGTGATAGAATCTAACGCTCCACAAACAACAAAACCACAGAATAGTGATAATACTCCAGATAGTGAGAAGGTAAGGGAATCTGCAGCTTTTAATAAAACAGTCTCTGATGGTAAAGAAAAAATTGCTTTGCCTGATCCTTGTGGAACGACGACAGTTAATAAGATTCATATCGCTCTAGCAAATTTTTTCACGGCACTCAAAGGAATTAAACAATACGCAAACGTTTATATTACTCCAACAATTAATGCGGTTTCAAATATCACAAGTATAATCAGTCAAACGGCAAGTATTATTGGTGCTGTTCTGAAGAGTTTAATGAACAGACTGAGAGATTTTTTGATAGACAAAATCAGAAAGGGAATTGAAGCCCTTATTGAGATGCTGCTGCCAACAGTAGCAAAAAATATTAAGAATACTGTTATTCAAACAATCATAGATAATCTCTTCTGTGCATTTAAAGATATTGTCGGTGGACTTGTAGATTTGGTATTGGACTTCTTAAATGAACTGGTAGGTAAAGTTGTTAATGCACCTTTCTGTGCAGCACAGCAATTTACAAATGCACTGATTAATAATATTGCGGCATTAGTAGACAAGTCAATTGGTCCACTCCTGGATCAAATTAACGATATTCTTGGTGGTATTACAAAAATTGTTGGAAGTGTATTCCAAGCACTTGATTATATCCTTGGTTTTGAGGCATTCTTATGTGCAAAACCAAACTGCCCAGAAATCAAATCGTTTAAGGCAAGTGCTTGGGGTGGACCAAACCAAGCAGAGATTGATGCATTTAATGATTTCTTAGCACCTGCTGCTGATGCATCTGCCGAGGGTATCATTGGTAGTGTTGATAAGTGGGTTGAGAATTTAGAAATCTTCAAAGGAGAGGACGAAACTTTTGGGAGTGGTAGGTTAGGAGATTCTCCACAATTACAATTACCATGTGATACATCAGTATTCAAATGTGGTGCTCCCAAAATCACATTTTTTGGTGGAGGTGGTGCCGGTGCTGTTGGAGAAGCAATTGTTGATAATGTCGGAAGAACAATTGGTGTTGATTTAGTATTTGGTGGATCAAACTATAGTAGACCACCATTCGTATCTTTTGAAGATAGTTGTGAAGATACATTTACATCTGGTTATGCTATAATTGATGATGACAGCAATTCTCCAAATTTTGGACAAGTTATCGATGTTGTTATAACTTCCGGGGGCATAAGTCCACCTTCAGATGGAAGAAATGAATTTGGTGGTATTGGAGATGAATTTGGTGATGATGATGGCACGGGTGATGGTGATGAAGGAACCGTAGGCATTCTTCCTATCGATGGTGGCACGGGTGATGATAGACCTGGTAATGATTATATTGTTTGTTTAGTTGGATTCAGAGTTCTTAATACAGGAATTGGATATACCGAAGAGGATAGTATTACTCTTACACCAGATGTTCCAAACTTGAATGCAAGTGTTAGTATGACTGAATTTGGACAAATATTTGATGTTCAAATAAATGAACCAGTTTGTGGTTTAATTACTATTCCAGAGGTCATAATAAATAGTCCAACAGGAAACAGTGCTGTGATTGAACCAATTGTATCATTTACAAGAATAGAAGACTTTGATGATGCATCTGGAGATCCAGATATCACCATAAATGTTGGTGATAATCCAATTAATACTTTGAGAGGAAGAACTGTTCTTACAGAAAACCTTGAAAATCAAGGTTTATTCAGTAGAAATGTTGTTCGTGTTGTGGATTGTGTAAGTTAACATGGCAAAAATACCAGATCAAGTAATATACAGAAACGAATGGGGTGTCCTTCAATTGGGTCCTGTTGGTGAAAAGGATAAAGTTGGTGAAGATGCATCAACTAATCTTTTTAATGCTTTAAAAAATGGATATACAGAAATTCAGACTCTCACTGGAAACAAAGAGGAACGAGTTCCTGGATCATCCCATGAAATTTGTGGTTCGGCACTTAATTCAAATCCTTCTTTTATTGGACCATCTGAAAACATTGCTAAATCAATTGTATGCAAGAACGGTGATTTGGTTCTTGCAGCACCAGATGGCAATGTAAAAATCATTGCAAAGAACATTTATGTTGAAACCATTGGTTCTGATAGTGATGGATCAATCCTAATTAAGGCAAATGATCACATTACAATGAGAGCAGAAGAACAACTTAATCTTGCCGGTGGTAAGGTTTGTGTAACTGCTGCCGATAGTATTACTCTTAATGC
>NZAU01000125.1 GCA_002686215.1 Candidatus Woesearchaeota archaeon | reverse complement strand
AATGCAACAAAGATAGTTAATTTATCATCTCCGTCCAATACAAACAATCTACCTTTTTTATCTTCAACTACAATTGGTGGTGTAAACTTTTTTGGTGGAACTGATTTTATTCCGTCATAAATTTCTTTATAATTAAATCTTTCTTGTCCGATTAATTGAGAAACATCTTTGGCACTTTTTTTAATGGAAGGTATTTTAGAATTGTTTAATCTTACTAATTCTTTTTCAGAAAGATATTCCAATTTATCAATCTTTTGTAATTTTGTCAACACATCATCTTTGTCTTTTGCAAAACCAGGCATTACTTCTTTATATTTATTGTTGTTTAAATATTCATCAGTAATACGATTCATTTCAACCTTTGTATAAGGTCTAATATGACGATACTTGACCATTTCCATTAATTTAATCATAATTAACTAACCTCGTAATCATTTTAACATCAGGATATTTTTTTTTCAATTTGTTTACCGTATTTATATTCTTTTTTGAATCATCAAAAAACAACACATCATCATATCCTTGTTTTATTTGTGTTTCAATCCAATCAGATTTATCTTTTGGATTAGAACTTGCTAAAGCTACAACATAAACATCATACCCAATATCTTTAAAAAACTGACGAACTGGTTTATATGCTCCTCTTGCTGTTAAAATTGTTAATCTTCTGTTTCCGGAAGCTCTGTAAATGTTTTTAAACACCTTAAACATTGCTTTAATTTGTTTAGGTTCTATTACTTTATCAAAATCAGAAAAATCAAACTTATCACCTGGTTTAGATTTATATATTGCGTATTCACCAGTTGTTAGTGTTTTTCTTTTTCCTTTATTAGTTACATATATTTTTGAATTTGATTTTACTAATGTATCATCAAAATCAAACACTCTTAATTTTTTTTCTAAAATTAAACTTTTCAATTTAATCATTAAACTTCTCGGTTATGTCTTGTATATTATGATAACTTTTACCCCAAGCAACTTTTACCGGATAAGTATTGTTTTGTTCAATCGTTTGTTTAATTTTTTTTAAAAAATTCATTCCGTCCTCTTTGTGAAAATCAAACAAAAATGAATCATAACTATACAACACAATTTTTGTTTTTTTACCTTCTAATACTGGAAGTAAATCATCTAACATTCTCATATTGTTTTCTGTTTCTAATAATTGAATACAATAATTAAACAATTTACTTTTATTAGTAAACCTAATATTTTTACCAATCTTTCTATTATAAATATCAGAAACCACAAAATTATTTCTTTTATACTCCTGCCATTTTTTATCAATGTATTGTTGAACTTTTGAGAAAAATGGTATTTCTTTTGCTATCTTGTAAGGTATTTCTCCATACAAATATTTAAAAGATAATGATTTAGATTTTTGATAATCCACCCCATATTGTTTTGCTAAATATTCGTGAACCGAACCCTCTGGAAAATCATATCCAACGATTTCTGCTATTAATCGTAAGTGATATGCATCATAATCCATTTCAATCATACAACCCTCATCACCATAACGACTAATGTATTTTTCTCTTGTTGAGTCTTTTTTGTTTAGTGCCGCGAAGTTAATTCCACCAAAACGATTACTTGGTCTTCCGGTTGAAGTATAGATATTATATTCTGAATATTGATATTCATTATCGGTTGTGAATAATCCATTGTGTTCTATTTTGGTTAAATTATTGATTACATTTTGGTTATATTTTTGATTATTTTTATCATAATAATATAAATCTCTCATTTTGTTTACCAATTTTCTATTGTGTTCTAAGTGTTTCATAATTGGTATGTATCTGTTGATATTTTTTAGTTTAGAGAAATTTATGTTGAAAAAATCGTGTGAATTTGTCGTTAAATTATCAATGTAAAGTGGATTACCAGCCTCCAAATAAAAGGTCAAATTGGTATCATTTAGTGAGTTTAACGATAGGATATGGTTGAAGGATTTCCTATTATAAATATACTTATTTTCTTTGTTAATGTCAAGAGCTTTTTCAACAAATTTTANATTTAAATCGTTATCTTTTCGTTGTTCTGAGTGGTTCAACACGATAATATTTTCTTGATTTGTTGATAACCATTTTACATACAACAACGATAATTCATTTTGTATTGGATGCAGATTTTTATCACATANNGTTGGTATCAATACCATTTCACTATTNATGTGCNCATTTAATAATTTGTTGTAGTTGCTTTTTATTCTGAACTATCATATAACCTTNATTTANTAATAAATATAATCTAAANNNNTCTAAANTACAAANTTTTTTTAAGAATAACCACCTCCACCACCACCGGAAGAACCACCTGATGAACCACCACTTGAACCACCGGTTGAACCACCACCATATGAAGTTGTTGTTGTTGTGGTTGTTGTTGTTGGTGTTGTTGGTGTTGTTGCTTCTTCTGTTCTTTCTTGGACAAAACCCTCTAATCTTGCAATAATATCTTCTTTTGTTGGTTTTGATGGTTGAAAAAATCTTAATGGTTGTAATACTTGTTTTAATCCAGGAAGTTGTAAATCTTTTGAATCAATTAATCGTTGGTTTCTTGTTTCAACATCATTTCGTTCACCTTTGATAATAAAATTAATTTGAGTTTTAAGGTAATTTGTTGTGTCTTTTAAAAAGTCTTCTTGACTAATTTCAAATACTTTTGCACTTGTATCATTTGCTGGTTTTGCGAAGTATAATGAAATTGAACCTTGTCGATAATCTATTTCCGTAGGAACATATCTTGATTCATATAAATAAGTTTGTCGTTGAGAACCATATAATTTTCTATAACGAACAAAAGACGGGTCATTTCCATCTGCTTTAAAAATCAAAATAGAATCAGTTTCGTGTTCTGCACTCGTCATATACCAATAACTTTTATCAGATGTGATGTGAATATGATAAGGTATTCCTGCTGGTATTGGGTTATCATTACTATCTACAAATTCCAAATGTTCAGTTGTTCCGGCACTTTTAATTAAAGTTTCGGTGTCTTGTGTTATTATGTTTATTAATTGTTTACTCATTTGTTAAGTTTCCATTGCATTCTAGCTTCTAATTGTGTAGTCCAGGTTTCTGCACTACAATTTTGTGTTACACCGGTTGTCCAAAAATGACCACCACCAAATTGAGTGTCGTCAGTTCCAAATTTAAATTTCTCTGGTAGATAAGTTGTAATAAAAGCATTAGAAGGATAAATACCTGCTATACCGGTTAATGTAAGTGTTGTTGTTATTCCTACTAAACCATAATCTGAAACTTTTAATATTATTTTTGGTTTTTCCTTTTCTTCATTTTCACTATTATCCACTACCTCTAGACTTATTTTTTCTAACATTTCTTGATAATAATCACCTTTTAAAATACCTTCAATAGTATATGGAATTGGTAATTCAGTAAATACTTGTTGAGCAGACTCTAAGTCTTTTTTACTTTGGTTAGTAGATTCACCAACTTGTTCTTTATTTAGTGTGGTGTTAAGATTTTTTTCTGCTTCACCTTTTCCCCTTACACTAGCCAAACCTTGAAAACTTTGAATAGGTATATCTTCAGACGCGGAATCTAATCCATAATCATCACCAAATCTAGTTATTGCACTTGCTAAGTCATTTCTAGTCGTGTATCCGTCTTCTGGAATAGTAATACCACCCAAAGTATTGTTTAAATTTTGTTGATGGGTTAAAGAAATATTTTTTTTACCTAATTCATCACCTATTTCTGCTAAATTTTTAGACATTAAGACTTGAAATTGTGTAGAACTTAAATCTGAAGATAATTCTTGTGATAAAACCATACTATCTTGTTGGTGAACTGGAAATGTATAAAGTTTATCATTATTTACAATTTGTTCAAATTGTGTTTGATAATTTTCACCTGGTTGTCTTTCTACAGCACTAAAAATTCCATATTTACTATCATATCTTACTATTAAATTAATTAATCCATTAGTATTTGCGTTTAATTGTTTAAACATTAAATTCATTGCTTCACCAATAGTTGTTGCTCCACTTTTTGAAAAAATTTGAGATTGTAAAAAACCTATGTTGATAAATATGTTTCTTAAAAATCCTTTTTTTCTTCCGTTTGGTTTTTCTTTTTCATTAGTATCGAATGGATTTATTTCATCACTATTTAATGCATTTTCTAATCCGTTTAAAAATAAATATTTATCATATCCTGTTTCTGCTATTTCGTCTAAATTTGCTCCACTAACTCTTGAATTTTTAATTGCTTCTCTTAATTTTTTAATATCTTTAAAGTCTTCATATCTATCTTGTTGAGCCGCTAATGTATTATATTCGTTTTGTAGTTTTTGTTCTTGTGATATTAAATTTACTTTTTCAGTATCGTTTAAATCTTTATTTTTTAAACTTTTCTTTGTCTTGTTTAACTTATCTCTAACATCTCGAATTGTTTTGTTAAAATCTTCTGGAAGTTTTGGTGCAACACTAAATTTTCCAGGAAATAAAAATTGTCTAATATCTGTTGTTTTAAAATCTTTATCACTATTAACTTTTAATGGTTGCCATCTTGATACTTGGTTTCCTTGTCCATCATCCACAGTTGATGACGAGATTGAAGGCCCTTGTGAGTTTTTATAATTTTCATACCAATCTTTTTGTGCTGGTGTTAAAGTATCATAAGCAGCCAAATAATCATTATATTTAACTCCACTTTTGAAAAGTATTGGTGGTAAATCTTCTTTTTTAATTTCTGAGCCTTCATTTGGGTCTTTTATGTTTGGGTCATCAACCAATCCAATACTTCTAAAATATACCGTAGGCGTTTTTGAAAATTCTTTATACATTGCAAAATATTTATTTATGATGTTGTCTTCAACCCAACCCCAACGAACCCAACATTCGTTTGGGTCTTGTGTTGTAGCGTCTCCAGCAGAACCATTAAAATTGTTGTTTCTAAAATTACCAAACGACTCAAATTCATTATAATTTTCATAAGTTCTTGTTCTTTTTATTGCTTTGTTTGTAAGATTTGTGGTTGATGTAATTATAAAATTTTTATTGTAATGAAGGTTCTTACTTTGCTTTGAAAAATTAAAAAATTGAAATTTTTTATCTTCTTCTAAATCTCGTAAGTCTGCTGTGGTATATCCTTCATATAAATTTTTTGTTGTAAATCCCGCATCATCAAAATTTGTCTCGTTCTTACTATTCCAGGTCTTAGTTGTGGGAGCATTATCTTTGTGCAAATTATTAATTTCTTCAGAAAATTGGTGTAAATAATTTTTACCCGGTTGATTTAGTTGAATACCTTTGTTTGCTGAACTAACACTTGGTTTACTATCGTTAGTAGGTAATGGTGTATCCAAAATATTTACACCTTGTGCTTGAAATTCAGTTGTGCAATCAAAACCTCCGTCTTCTCGTAGTGAAAAATTAAAATTATTTACATAACCAACAACTGCATCAAAATCTCCTTGACCTTGTTCTATAACCGCATCTTGTAGTAAAGTTTCATCACTTTTGTTTTCTTTGTTTGGGTCTTGTGTGATGATATCTCCGTTTTTATCAATCAACAATGCTGGTTGTTGTCCTGTTGTAGCCCAACCCCATTGTGCATAAATTCTTCTATTGAATGTCATAAATCTATCAGTCAAAACCTCTAAATCTTTTAAAGAATAACAAACAAAGTTTATCGTAAGTTTACGATTAAATTGCGTGTTGTTGGTTGAAGTAAATTCTGATGTTAAATCTTTGATACCTGGTGCTGGTCTGTATTGAACTTTATCTTCTGAATTAAGATTTCTTGCGTTGTATAAATCTGTTCCAACATTTATATTTAAATTATCATTAGAATACTCTTGGTTAGACAACATATAAAATCCTTGTGTAATGTTAAAATCATTTTTTAATTCAGTAGATTTTATTTCTTTACTAGAATCATTAGGGTCAATTACCGATTTTTTAGGTTGTATTGCTTCAGTTGAAACCATTATGATGTATGGTGTCTTGACTATGTTTTGTTGATATTGTTTTTTACTTTTCTCAGAAGAAGGTGAATAAATATTAGAAGAACCTTGTCTATTTAAAATTTTTCTTTTTTCATCAAGTTTGTCTTGAATAATTGGATTTATAGCTGAAACTGATGACATTTTATACTCCGTTCATAGAATTATACTCTGAAAGAATATCTTGAATTTGAATTGGAATACGAAGTTGTCCTTTAAAATTATTTGGGTATAATGCTGTAAAACCTTTTATTCCGTTTGCTTGTGCAATAATCC
>NZAU01000124.1 GCA_002686215.1 Candidatus Woesearchaeota archaeon | reverse complement strand
AGAGTCAGTTGCGCTAGTAATGTCAACAATCGTTGGAACAGAACTTATTGAATCAAAATACGATTCTGATAACTTAATTGTGTCCTTATCAACAATTACCGCATAATAAATTTGGTTATTAACCAATCCACCCGCTGCGCTGGATGCGGTATAAATCAGAGATTGTCCTAACTTATATCCATGACCACTAATAGTAATTTCATTTGAAGTTACATTTATATCAGATGCATCAACATCTTTTTTATCAATAATAATTCTTTGATTATAATCATTATATGAAACAGTAAAAGATTGAGTTGTTGAAGGTCTGACATCAACATATACATTATCTAATACTGTAAGACCATGAGTTGATGCTGTAGATACAGTAACCGTATTCTTAAACGCAGATACAGAGACTACATTAGGATAATTAGTTACAAAACTATGGTTTGAACCCTGACCATAACCTGTGAAGAACAAAAGTCCTTGGTGTGCGTTAGTTGAACCAATTCCAGCAAATGTTCCTGTAGAGTTGAGACCAACTCTAACTGTAGAAACACCAATCTGATCTTCGCCAATTTTGGCAACAAATAATTTTTGTTGGTCAGCAAGAGCAAAAGTTGATACACCAGCAGTAGAAACTCCAATAGCCTCATCTTGACTGTTGAGTTTGTAGATTANCTCATCGCCTGTTTTAAGACCGTGGCTTGGCAGGTATAGCGTCTGTGTTGGGAGGAAGACGTTGGTTACACCAGATCCAGGGTTGACGAAGGTAATAGTAGTTCCAATGCCAACTCCAGCACTCATGCCAAGTGCTAAGGTATTCTGTGGTTCAAAATACAGTTCCTTATTGATTACAAAGTCAAACGTGGTATTGAATCCAACATTTGCAGTGAACTTTCTAGGTTCTTCATAGAAGATAGTGGTTGCAGTGTGTGCAGCACCAGAGGTTCCAAGAACTTCTCTCAGAACTCTAATTCTAGAAGATACCTTATCAATATTCAGAACTTTTACTTTTTCGTCTTCAACTTTAAAGACATCATTCTCTTTGATGTTATCAATACCAACACCATAAATGTCAAAGTAAGTTGTTAGTCCTGTAGCACCAGTAGTTCCAACTCCTGCTCTCAAAACTAAAGTTGAAGTGGTAACACCAATATTATATCGTCCAGACAGATTAACTGCTGTTGTGCTGACTCCAGAGATAGAAACTAGTTCTTTGTTTAAAAGACCGTGTGGGGAGTCTGCATAGAATAAGTATTCTCCAGTTTTACCTGACGGCAGGACCTCAATAGAATCAATACTGGTTGTTGCACAACTGATAGTTGATACTTGCTTACCACCAACTTTGGATACTACAATCTTTGCGTTGAAACCCCTAGTATCTTCTAAAACAAGTGCGTCATTGACTTTATAGTTTGTTCCACCTGTCAAAATACCAACATTGGTAATGCCACCAGGAGAAGCAAAAGTTACTTTAGATAATTGGTTGTTGACCATCTTGAATGGTCTTTCAATATAACTGTAGGAAGAGTCAGTCTCTTCAAGGTTATAGTATTTGGTATTTCTTATCCAGTTATATTCTTCAACCATGTAATCGTCATGATTTGACGACTTGAGATAGTTTAAGTTAGAAGGTTTGGAATATAAACACTTACCAATCAAATATGGGAATTGTGGTGTTTTAAATCCCTTGAATACGCCTTGAGTTTCGGGGACTTCAGAAATTGTTGTGAAGTATGCATAAGTTCCTTTTGGAAACTCTGGAGTTATACAAAATCTTCCATTGTTCTCATCAAGAACGTCGTCACTAGCAGAAGAAATGTGCTCATAGTCTTCTACAAAAAATCCTTCTGGGAATTCTGAAGTTGGAGGTCTGCTGTCCTTTAAATCCAACTTATAACCAGACTTCATCTGGGTTACAACACCACCATTCTTTTTGAGATACCCAAAAGGTCCATAAATTGGATTTCCATCATACGCCCATCCAATAATTGGCGAGTGATTCTTAGAAGTAAGTTTTTCCACGCCATTATCAAGAGCAAGATCGGGACTATTATATAAAACTGTTCCATCCTGTGCATTTTGATATACAAGTTTTCTTAAATTTCTTGGAGCGTATATATTGACTCCTTGAAGACCGAACTGTTCATTAAGACCCACATCAAGGAAAGTGTCGTCGGTGGTAACGTTGAGAAGATTCCTTTGATATTCGTTTACAGTCCATCTTTGAATCTGAGTTCTTAAAGATGCTTCACTTCCAGGATATACCACCTCAATGGAAACATCTCCAACTTCATAACCAAATCCACCACCAATAACGTTCACAGAGGTTACTCTTCCGCCCGATATAACAGGCGTTAACACACACCCATCACCAGAATCTGAAATTACGTTCAATTTGGGAAGGGTGTTAATGTTCTTACCACCATTCTGAACAATTACCTGAACAACCTTTCCATTTGAAACGACAGGAGTTAGTTGCACATCGGATCCGACCTGAATAGTAATTTCTGGTTCTCTAACATAATTCAGAACTTCGGAAGATCCGTAACCAACACCTCTCTTCACAAGGTTGACTGCTTCAATATTTCCTCTTACAATTGGAGATACTCTTGCTTGGAAAGTTTCTGATCCAACAGAAGAAATACCAATCTTACCTACAACAGTTGCGGTAATGNCAGGATAGTTGAAATGATGTTTTCCTTCCTGTGGGTCCAGTTGGATTTGAGATCTATCCAACAAAAAGGGAGTCGTAACATCTACGTATTGCTTTGTTCTATAGAACAGTTCTCTATCAGATTCAGGTCCTGCAGCAGACAACTTAATATGATCTTCATCAAGAACAGTTACATAATATTCAGTTCCATTAGTTAAACCACCAATTGGAGTAGAATCTGCAATATAACGAATTTTTTCTCCAGAGGAATACCCGTGAGATACAATTGCAAACTCGTTTAAAGCAGTTGATAATCCAACAACAGTGGTTTTTCTATTTTGATATCCAGTTCCAGGGGACTGTATTTCAATTGATGAAACAACTCTCTTTAGATCAGTTGCTTGAAGAGTATGTCTACCTTCGCCATATCCAGTAAAAGTTACCGTATTGACNCCAGCAATAGCATCATCTATTGATTTGTGTAATTTTACATTTGTGGAACTCTGAACACTAACATAATAATATGCGCCTGTTGTTAAACCAACAATTCCAGGTTGATTATTAGATTTATAGATTACTTGCTCATGATCTCTGAACTTATGATATGTTGAGAATCCAATTGCTGATGTAGAAGCAATGGTTACAAGCCCATCAACTTCAGCGGAATTAAAATCTGCGTTATGTTCGACTAAACCAGTATTAGCAAATGCTCTAGCACCTTTTCCGTTACCACCACTAATTACAACTACAGGATCATCAAGATAGTCAAATCCTGCAAATTCAACATCGATTCTTTGGACAGATCCACTAACGATTGCGTTTGCAGTCGCACCAACTCCAGTATTATCACTAATTACTAAATTTGGTGGGTTAATGACATCATACCCACTTCCAGGGTTGTCTACACTAATTGATTCAAGTCTTCCGTAGTTAAGTCCGTCGAGTGACTTATAGTTAAGAACCTCAACACCATTCAAGAGAATGGCATTCTTAGTTCCAGGTTCAGTAACAGTTACATTTAGATCGTTATTCTGACCAGGAATTTCTCTAAACAGTTTTTGATTGTCTAAGGTCTTATCTCTATTAGCGTATAATTCGATAGTGTTGTCAGTTACTGAAATTGGTTCAGTTTCAATATAATCTTCGTCAAANAGTTGTGACTTACTCTGGGCTAANTTAATAGNAGTAGTGTCTGCAAGTCTCTTTACAAAATAAANTCCNTCTTTAGCAATACCAGTTTGAAGGGTCTCAGTAGTAATAGTATTACCATCAATATCAGTATCAGTTGTGGTAACAACCTGTGGTTTATAGTAAACTGCTTGTCCAGTGTAAAAACCGTGGTCGCCACTAGCTACAATTTTGAACGTATCAGTTTTTGCAGTTCCTGTTGGAGGAAAGGTTCCGCTAAATTTAATCTTAGAATTTTTTACCCCAAGTTCATCTCCCCAAAAATTTGGAATTGAGGAAGAAGCAACTAGAGTAGAAGTTCCTTTTTTGTATACGTTCTGAACGTTTGCCGCGACATTGGAAATATCATAATTAGTCGCTTTTCCTTTTCCAATATTCTTTCTAATTCTCAGAGAGGCAGCAGTAACGCTATCAATATTACCCTGATCGCCAATTGTAATCTGAGTGGCACTATTTACGGAATATACCTTAGAAGATCCTTTATAGTTACTACCAGTTATAGTAATAGAGTCCCCAATTCTGAAAATGTGGGGATTATCAAGAGTAACCTTATATCTGTAGTTCTGTAAGTTGATCCTTTCGATCTCTTCTACCTTATAGGTAGTTGCAGCGTTTAAAATCCAAGTATTAGCAGCAGCATCTGTCGCTGACACTCCAAGAGTCTTTACTCGGATCGTATCGCCCGTTTCGTAGTATCTGTTATTCAACTGCTGCGACATATCTGCCTTTAGACTGACATTTTTACTTATTTAGTAACCGTATCCACCGCCTCCACCGCCGCCGGATCCGCCGCCAGATGGTGCCGAAGGTGTCGATCCTCCACCGCCAGCAGAACCGCCTCCGCCTCCAGTTGAAGTGCTGGTTGAAGTGCTAGACACTGTGCTTGTAGCAGAAATGCTTGAGGAAGTGCTGTAATCCGAAGTAGAAGCAGCAGCATACTCTATTCCATAATCATTCAAACTTGCTTGTTTAGTATCGTAGATATAATCATGAGGAGTTGAGACGTGTTTCGCTCCAACCATCTTTCTACCCTTATGAATATGAAAAGGACCATAGTATGGTTTACCTTTTACCCAACCAACTTGCTCACCAACATGGTATTCGCTCAAAACATTTACAATTCTCATGGAAACAATGGTTCCATCTGGCAAATCGACCGTAGCAGTTGTGTTTACACCTACAGTCGAATTATCAGAGATTGTATTTGTAATATCTGATACTCCGTAGAACTGATTAATTGATTTTGATGTGTATGAGACGATACCAATAGTTCTATCATCATATGTTACCGTTAATTCGCCAGATTTTGGAAATCCAACTGTTGAATCAACATCAAAAGTTGTAGATGAAGTCGTGTAGTCTCCAATTATTTTGGTTTTTGGATGTGCAACAAATTCTCCATATTCTGCCCCATCAAATTGAAGGTCTCTAGCATAATTAGCATCAAAACTCAATCTATAGTAGTCAGTTGTTGCTCCACCAACGATAACTCTCTCAACATCAGTGATTGGAGCGTATGCTTTATTGATCAAATTATTGAAAGTGTTCTGATACATGGTATATCCTCTCACGTCCATAACATTCCCAGAAATGGGTTCGACAATCATATCCTTTGTAATTTTATACAAAGATTGTGATGGAGTTAATAGATTCTCTGCAGGTTTTAAAACCTCAACGTCCTCTCCATATAGTGCCTTAAAAAGAATCTTAAATGATTGATCGGTGCCTTTTGATGTATAAAAATCTTTTGCCTGTTTTACAAAAAGATTCTTATTAATTTTGTCAGATAGTGTTTTATCCTCAAGTCCAGGTAAAAACTGATGTTTTACCTTTTTAAAAAATCTTGACAGAAAATCTACACTTAAATTTTCTACCGTTGCTTCTGCTTTATGAGATGCTGATTCAGAATCTGAAAAAACAAAAGTTTCATTCTTAGGATCTTTGGCATGAGCCTGAAATCCACGAATACATCCAATAAAACTAAAATCATTTTTTTCAGTATATGTAATTATTTCATTATCAATTCTGATTAAACCATATTCGTCAGGATACCCATTTGTATTATTGACTAATATTGTAGTATCAGTTGAAGTAATATCTGATCTTAGAGATGTTGATTTTATTACATTTGCATTATTGTTTAATTTAATGTATCGATCAATATTCTGAAGTAAATCAAGAGGAGCTCCTTGAAATTCTTGAGCAAGGTAATACTGTGACAAGAACTCTCCCAACAAAGGGAATTCATCCCTGACATAATCAGGGAGTTGATTCTTTACGATAGTCTTGAAGGGAATTCTAGTTTGTGTCATTTTATGGTTTTACCAGTAAACCTCTGTTATAGTTGTAGCTTGAAGAGACCGTGTAAGATGATGCCGATGGATCAAGTCCAGAAGCGATGCTGTCAGTGATAACTTCAAAGACGCTGTTATTTACATCGAGTTGCAAATACAAATCTTGCAATCCGATTACATCATTTGACTGTGGTGTAGCAACAACCTGAATTACAGACTGACCATCAATCACTTTTTGAGTAGACTGAATATTAATTGGATTCAAAGTAATAATTCCTTTGATGTAATCAATTCTACCAACGTTTCTTCTAACAATTATTGGGTTTCTTGATGCTGGATTATCAAGAGTGAATAAGAACAATGTGCCGTTCTCTCTATTAGTATTTGGAATGTCTCCGATATAAACATTCTGAGTAATACCAGCAACTCTGAAGGCACTTGAGCGGATATTGTATCCACTCATCCTTGCAATGTGGAATTGATTACCAAACCCTATCTGATACTCTGCGAGTGTGTTAAGGGCAGCCCTAACGTCTCTCCGCATTGCTACAGAGGTGATATTAGATGTAATCGCTTCGTGACTATCATCAACAATTTTCAAAAATTTACTATATTTGAATCTAGCACCATACTTGTTCAATTCACTTGAGTCGGCATATGACTCAATGTTACTTTGAACAACTGTAGCGACTTCTGATNCTGATGGGGCTTGATTTGTATTGTAATAAATGTTNGATGTAACCTCAAGATACAAATATTTCAAATCAAGGATCTCTGGAACGATTCCAGCGACAGCATATTTCTTCAAATCTCTCTTAATATTCTCTTTGATGAGATTTGGGAGAAATTCGCCAGTTCTTGGTTTAATACTGATGAAAACCTTNCCATATTGAGGAGGAATCAACTCTTCTCCACCAAAAACAGAGATAGATTCAGTCTCTGGATAGATTTTTGCTGGAATTAGTGTCTCATAGTCATTTGCAGTCAGTGCTCTGTTCTGAGAAGCATAGATTCTGGGAGCAAACTTCTTAATTGAGTCTACTTTTTCAATAACATCACCACCAGTTGCTGCAATATCAGTTGTGATGATTGAAATACCTTGTGAAATGGGGTATGTTACTCCATTTCTTACATAAGTCATTCTTCCGTTGAAAGAAAACTGACTCAATCCATTAGCACCACCACCAGAAGTGGTCAAATAGTTAATTTCAACAACATTTCCTTCACTAAGTGCCTTACCAAAGACTCCGTCACCAAAAATAATCTCATATCTTTCGTCTTCTACCTCTTGTAAGAAGTAAACTCTTGAATCTCCATCAATATCAAAGAGACTATCCTGTTTTGCATAGACTCTTTTGCTCGTAGAACTGTTTGTTCCGACTCTAACACGAATCAGATCAGTATCTGCGCCTGGATTATTGATTAAAAATCTTTGATTTGGATTTCTTGAACTATAAGTGTAAGTTTCAGTGAGATAAGGACCTTCATGAATTGGTAAAAGGTCAAAAACTGCAATATTATTGACAACAGGGACTGTCACATCGTCCATGATGGAGAAAATATAAGAATTTCCAGCAAAAGTTCCACCTGATGTCGCGATTGGACCTTTGTTTAGAGTAATTGACGTTGGTGCTGGAGTAATTCCAGTCGTATCAACAATAAAACTGATCGTTGCAGTTGATGATTTCTTTGATCTTGGGGTATATCCAATATTTCTTGCAAGTGCAACAACATTTTCTCTCAATGTTGCACTATCAATAAAACATTCGTTCGATACCATGTTGGCATTGTAGGATGCCAGATAGGTATTGTAAGCCAGAACATCTAAAATCGTGGACAGATTAGACCCTTCAAAGTCATAGTCCGTAAAATTAGAATTATTCCTTAGATATTCTCTAAGTGTGGATTTGATCTGGGAAAAATCCAGATTTGCGTAGTTTACTAGTGCCATTTATCGAGTTGATTCTAATACAAACTCTAACCTTTGAGGTGGTATGTCAACTCCAACAATTTTATAGACAATAGTTACGTTAAATCCGTTGTTATCGAAGTCTGGATCGACAACAACGGAAGATAATGAAACTCTTGGTTCATAATTACGAATGGAGTTTTCTATTTCATCTCTAATTGTCACTGCTGTGATGTTATCAATATTCTCAAACAGTGATTTACTAACTTGTGACCCAAAATCTGGATCAAAAAACTTTTCACCAGGGGAAGTCAGTACAATGTTACGGACAGATCTTGAGATTGCCGCAGCATTCTTCATAATGACAACGTCACTTGTAAGGGGATTAGCCTTAAAAGTGGCGCTGACATCCTTAAAACCTTGACTTACCCTTTCTAAAGGCATTATTTATGATTATATAATAAGTTCTGACTTATTTATAGGGGTAAATCCTATTCGTAAAGTGGTTCAGGTTCACTCTGAGGGTCAAATAATTCTCCCTCTTGCTGCAATTTCTTCTTTTTTGGTGTCAAATCGTCATTACTGATCTCACGAAGCATCTTTTGATGCTGATCATTTGCCAAATTGTCTAAAAAATCATTCATTTTCCTGTTCCTCTTGTTCTGCAAGTTCCCAAACTCTTTTTGATTCCTCTTCTTCTGCTAATCTTTTGAGNTTTTTCTCAAATTCAACTAGTTCCTCAGGTGTTCTCTTCATTTTCCTCCTCTAAATTACGTTCTTTAGCAGTTTTCCAGAAATATTCGTCCTCACGACCCATACCAAGNCGNTCAAAACCATTCTCAACACTNTAATATTGAGTTGATACCTTGAAATCAGGCATCTTTGGATTCTCTGGAGTCAAACTATTGTCAAAGATACGCATTCTATTGTTTGGATAGAGTGCATATTGTCCATTCTCAAGTTCAATCAGGTTATGTGACTTATGTTCAGCAGGATTTTCACTGGTTGCATAGTCAATTGTATCAGGATCCTGGTGATAATTATCAATGGTACAGATGTAAGTACCTTTTTGAATCCCATGGTCCCTAGTATATAACTCATAATCCATTGAACCAATGAATTGTTTGGTTACAGATACGACGCCATAGTCCATACAATTCCAGAATTGTAGGTTAGGTAGGTTCATATCAGGTGAAGGAGTCTCAGGGTCTGATACAAAGGCACTGATAGGCAGTTTATCATACATTGCAGCATACTCTGGCAAGTATGTCTCAAAATAAAAAGCACGTCCAGGTATCGACTTACACGACACCCAAACGCCCTTTACAAATTCACCATGACCAGATTGATGGTCAGTGAGATATTCTTTTCTTACCCATACTTCAACAGAGGGTAAGTTACAAATTAATGCAGCCATA
>NZAU01000123.1 GCA_002686215.1 Candidatus Woesearchaeota archaeon | reverse complement strand
TGTTTTAAACAAAAAAGTAAGACCATCAGGGAAATGGTGGAGTTACTATTTCCTGTCACCCTTAGACAGGATATGAAAGACTATTGTTTAGACACGCTGTTTAGTCTTGGTAAGGCGTGTGGTCCAACGGATTAAGAAATGTAAACATTCTTGCGTCGTTGATGTATTTATAATACACCGGTTTCCCCTACCTGTCAACCCTTTCTGACTTTTCCTATGAGATTTTTGAGTTTTCTATCCTTCTTCTCATGATCTGTTGCCTTGTCAATGTTTGCATCAATCTCCTGGTCACCAGTCTTTGGCATGGACTCTGCACTATGAGGATCTAACTTATCGTACTTATAATTTTTACCATACTTTGGATGATATCCATCCACTGTTTCTGGTGGTAACTTTATTGGATATCCCTCTGGTGATGGTTTGTCTTTGTAATGTGATCTAATTTTATCAACCTTGTTTTGATTCTTCTGATATTTTTCATACATAATTTCCATTTCTCTATCATATTCAGCAGCCATCATTTCATTTATTTTCTCCTGCTTTTCTCTTTGAGATTTCTCAGTCAGAGTTGTCCAATGATGTTCAGCAGCACCAAGTAATTCAAGAACAGTGTTCTTTTTCTCTTGCGATGCTCGAACATTAGCAGCATACTCCCCTTTACCCCATATATTATCTGGTTTTGGTTTGAATGATTTTTGAATCTCTTGTTGTTTCATCATGTCAGCACCAACAACCTTATTTTTACCTTTGATTACTTTTGGAGAAACTTTAAATTTAGTTGGTGTTTCAGGCATTTTGTACGGTTTTTTAATCTCACGAAGAATTTTTTTATGAGATTCTGTGAGGTATTTTTTGGATTCTTGTACTCCACCTCTCTCAGTAGTATCTCCAAGAGATCTACCACCTTGTCCCTTTTTCTTTTTCCTTCTCCTCCCTGCTAAAACTGCAGCATCCGTTTCAGAAGCACCAAAAATTTCAGGTCCTTTTATGGAAGGCAGTTTTGGTGGATTCCAAGGTCTATTAAAATTAGATGGATATCTTTCTGTTGGTTCTTCTAAGAGATAATCAATCAGCATATCAAGCAAGATTTGATCAGTAAGAGTGCCTAGTTCCTTAGCCAGAGAATTTCTTTCATCAGTGATGGAATCCAGAGTATCATTAAGTTTATCAAGTTCTGCTTGTTTTTTCTCCGCATCTTTTTGTCTAAGTTCTGTGCTTCTTTCCCAATACTCCCATGCCTTTTCACCTAGTTTCATAAATCCATCAGGTCCTTCCCACAGATTTACATACTCATCAAATATTTTGGAATACTCTTCTTGCAAAGACTTTGCTTTATTAAAATCTTCTTCATTATCATACGTGTTCCGTCCTGGTTTAGGGAATAGAGGATCTTCTGCCAATTCATCCATTCTATACGATCTAGAAACTATTTCATATGCAACTCCCGTGAATTGCTCTGGTTTGTATCCTTTTCGTTTTGCATAAAGAACCTTATCATATGAGAGAGTTTGATACTGACCATACTTATTTGGTCCAGTTTCATTATTAAAAAATCCAATTTGAGATCTTAACGCCTCATACTCCTGGAAAGATTGCCCAGAACTCTCAAACATCTGTGGAGTAAACTGTCCTCCCCAATCTTTTCTACTATTAACCTTCTGATAATATTTTCCATCAGAACCCTTCTCCCACCAAATCTCATACTCATCCTTAATCGTATCTATTTGATCTTTAAACTGCTGTTCATATGCAGGATCTGAAATTTCCTGCAACCTATCATTTTTTTCTGTATATCCAGGAATTTTATCACCATAACGATTAAACCGATCAAAAAATTCAGATTCACCAATGTCATATGACATTGCCCATGCAAATCGATAATCTTGTTCTTCAAATAAATCTGTCATGGATTGAGTCAAACTCGTTCTCAAAACATTTTCAGCACCTCGTTGATCTCCCTTCAACAATGCATTAAAGAAAGAGGTTATGAGAGCAGGCTTTAAGAACCAATGCAATCCAATTTTTCCAGCAGCAGTTCCTTGTGTATACAAAAGACTTGTTGCCGGAGTAGTTCCAGTCATGGTTGCCATGGCATTCAGTACTGGTTGTGGTAGTAGTTTCCAGAATGCCCAATGATACCAAGGTGGCATTTGACCTGTGGTTTGAAATGTTTTCCAAGCAGCATCAGTCACTGCTCGCATTCCCCACTCATATCTTACAAGGCTAACAAAACTGCCACCAGCTTTAAGGATAAGAGGTAAGAGTCCAAATGCAATGGCAGCACTTATTCCAAGAGTTAAAAGGTCTCCTAACCAATCAGTTCCCTTCATTCCACCCCTTACAAAATCATCATATCCATTATCAATTAGAAGTTTCTTTTCTTCCTCAGTTAATGATGCTCCTCCATCTTTGCTTGCTTTATCAAGAAGTCTTTGAATTTCAGAATTTTGTGCAGCAGAATATATTGCTTCTTCCTCTGCTTGCATTGCAACATCAGCAACCTCATCTTTCGAATGAGTTTTTGCAAATTCACTTGAAAACTCATCCGCAACCTGTTCTGCTTGCTGTTGTTCTTCTGGAGTTGAAGAAGTAGTTTGATCACTAGTATTAGTGGTTGTGGATTGTGCAGTTTGATCCTCAAGTAAATTACCTTGTGGTTGATGTGAATTCATAAGAGGACCTTCCCATCTATCACCCATACCTCTTCCCCTACTATAACTGGGTGGTCTATAATTAGATGGTCTGTTTAGTACATGTTCAGCTTTTAGTTCAAAAGGTTTACCATTAACTTTTACTGTTATATTTGCATTACGACCACCTTTTCTAATTGCATCTCGTGCTGCATTCAAAGTCTTTGAAGATGTTAAAGTTTTTTCTAATGACTTAACTGTTGTCTTCTGAGCAACAGTTTTGACACCAGTTTTGAGACCCACTTTTGCTGCTTGAGCAGATAATGCTGCTACTTCGTCACCAGGGATAGGAGACAGCAAAGTAATCACTGTGAGAATGTCAAGTCCAAGGTCTATTGCAAAACCAATATTTCTTTTGAGTGCTTGCCCTCTCAATTCTCTATTATCAATTTCAAGTTGCTTGAGTGATGCTTCAATGTTTCTTTCTAATTCCGCTTGATTGTCAGACGCTCTAGGAACATCTTCAATTGGCTTCAAGTCAGGTTTTGATCCTTCGATCTCCGCTTTAATCCTTTCCAATGCATTATCACGAATATCCATTGCTTGTTGTATTTGCTTTTCATTGGAAAGTGAAGATGACCTTCTTCCAAGTCGAGCAATAGTTTTTGATGCCCTTTCTGCTTCTTGTGCTTGTGCTTTAAGGAATTTAACTTTTACATTAGTTCCACGGAACTCATTGGTTAAATCTTCTATTGACGAAGCTCCTATCGCACCAGACATCCATGCAGCAGATCTATTTTGATAGAAGCGAGGAATAGAAGATTTAGAAGGAGTTGGTGTTGGTTGAGAAGTAGGAGTTGGAGTTGGAGTTGGTTCTCCTACTCTCATATTTCCTTGATCATCAGTGTAAGTGGACTTTCCATCCATCTTACCATCTTCAATTCCTCTAGTTGTGTCAGTGACTGTTTTTCCATCCTTCTTAGTAATTCTCTCATCACCAACCTGGATATCCATAGAACTCTGTCGTGGAGTTGAACCAGAACTTTTTGATCTTCCAAGAAAAAAAGTTGCTGCTGCCGGTTCAAGAGATCTCTGATTAGGATTGACATCGCTTCTGAAATTTCCAAACTTTTTACTAGACCTATCTGATCTACGGAATGGAATGGTTGGAGAAAAACCTCTACCTCCCCCCATTCTAACTCTAGATCTAGCAACAGACGCACTGCCAGCAGATGAAGAAAGTCTTGCAGAAATTCTTGCGAGACCAATAGATCTAGTCCTTGGNGAAAANAAANTATCTGCAACAGCACGAATCCCCATNCCCNCNTCNTACAATTTTATGGCAGCTGGTATGGTTACTGTCACATCACCTTCNGGNGTATGAGCAGTNATGTATCCGGAAGTTTTAGGTCTATTTGCAATAGCAGCAATAGCAGAATAATTATCAGATGGNTNACCNGATCGATTAGATCCNGAATCAACATAACGAGGATCGGGAGTTCTAGTTCCGTAGGATTCTACGCGAATTAACTATTNGTCCTTCATATCTACCCTCACTATCAGCANNAGATGCCGGTGCTCCTGGATAGAAAGCAAAGTAAGTGGATTTACTTTGATCTCTAAACCATTTTGCCTGTTCTAATGTTAATTGTCCATAAGATGTAAATCCAGACTCTCCATCCCAGTCATCAATACTTCCANTAATTCTGGCAAGGTTGGTCATTTTTCGATCAGATTGNCTAACATAACCAATCTGTGTAAAANNANCTGAGAAAGAATAANACATCGACATCATTGGTCCTAGGACATACGAATTGTCTCCAGGTGGAATNGCAGACAATATAGTTCCATCCGAAAGAAACAAACCTGTGGTATCTCTTGCACTATCATCCTGAGTCAAATCCAAAGGATGATCAGAGAANACTGGATTATCTACATCAGGGTCTTGAACAAATTGTCCAGGAGTATCCACATACACACCACTAGTGGCATTTGTAGGAANCTCTGAAAGAAGTTCTAANCTTTCATCAATTTTCTTACTCTTNATGTGTCTTAGTGCTTTTCTATANCTGTTCTTGGACATACCACCCTTACATTTTGTCCTATATTGAAATATTTATCTGTTGTGTTGCATCNGGATATTCNATGCATCCCTCAGGCCAACCAACAATTGTTATTCTATTGTGTGTAGCATTATCATTCACAACNCCAATACCATGAGGGACTTGTTGATTAATCCAAACAAATCTGTTNGGTTTAGGTTCAATTTTATCTACATCACAATTCTCAAATTTAAGATAACCTCCCCATGATGAGTCCCATGTCGGATGAGCATAGTATACAAATCCACCANAATCAATATGATATCCATTTCCTGCTATCTCTCTATCCATATTTGGTGGAAGAGTATTAATAAATGACCACATATCCAGAGTGCTATTCCAATGTTCTTGAAATAAACCTAATTCATCAAGTTTTTCTTTTATCCATTTAAGACCAGTTACGTATGGTTCGTTTCTATTTTCAACGAAATCTGAAGTATTTAAGTACTCACTTANATTACTTTGAATCCACTCCCACTGTTCACTTGAAAGAAAATCATCAATAACAATCGCAGCTGGTCTGATAGTCATTTTAATNCTTTTTACTTTTTGTTTTATTTCTAATAATGATTACATCATTCTCATANTCTGGGAAAAATTCAAGCACATCAGTGTGACCCCAGCACAACTCCTCATAAAGCATATTTAGTCGTGCCATNTCTTCCCAGAGATCGTTTACGTCTTCATCCATCATTTGTTTTCCCATCCTGGAGGTAGTGTCCCGAAGTACGGATCATAGTCAAATATTCCATCCCAATCCTCAATGGCAGATGCATCGTTCTTCCAAAAGTTCCATAGACCATCATAACTGCTTTTGTGAAANACATCGATGTGNATATCATGAATATCAGAACCCAATTCNATCTTATACAGAAACAGAGGAATAGCAAANGTATTTCCTGAATTGTAAATCAAATCATCGGCAACTGCACGAGGTTTGACTCCATTATCAAGTTTGTATTTGTCACCCCGAACATGAAGGTCAATCAACTTNTGAGCATACCGNCGANTAATNANNTAACATGCCGTNGAAAAGTCATTGACAAACCTACGGTGTATCTTGACATTGACNTGTGCNGGATTAATNATTGCAAGTTGAACTACATCATAATCATAAGGAACTTTGCAGAANAAGTCCTTCCAAGAGAATGGCCAATAACTNGCAGTATTGATGTCACAATCATCCTCCATAATAATAGCACACTGNTGACCAGAATTCAAAAATTCTTTGAGTGCCTTAAGGTGAGAGGTAACACATCCGACCTCACCTGAGTTCATATTGTCAGGATATCTTCCTTTCAGAATTTCTCCCAAGTCATTATCACCTCTA
>NZAU01000122.1 GCA_002686215.1 Candidatus Woesearchaeota archaeon | reverse complement strand
ATCCTACTATTACTTCTGGTAAATCAACGAAGGTAATCATCGTCTCTACCCCACACGGTATGAATCACTTCTACCGTATGTGGCATGATGCGGAGAAAGGTGCAAACGAATATGTACCGACAGACGTTCATTGGTCAGAGGTACCAGGTAGGGATGAAGTCTGGAAAGAACAGACCATCAAGAACACATCTGAGCAACAATTCAAGATTGAGTTTGAGTGTGAGTTCCTTGGATCTGTCGATACTTTGATTGCTCCCAGTAAATTAAAATCCTTAGTTTATGATAATCCATTAACTCAAAATGCTGGACTTGACGTTCACGAACAACCAAAGAAAGACAATGATTATGTAATTACAGTTGACGTTGCTAGAGGTGTTGGAGAAGATTACTCAGCATTTATCGTTGCCGACATCACAACTTTCCCACATAAGGTAGTTGCCAAATATCGTAATAATACGATCAAACCAATGTTGTTCCCCAACATTATCTGGGAAGTTGCTAAGTCATATAACAATGCATTTATACTTTGTGAGGTAAATGACATTGGAGACCAGATAGCTTCTATTCTACAATATGATCTTGAATATCAAAACCTTCTCATGTGTGCCATGAGAGGTAGGGCAGGTCAAGTTGTCGGACAAGGNTTCTCTGGAACTAAAACACAACTTGGTGTCAAGATGTCCAAGACTGTCAAGAAGGTGGGATCACTCAACTTGAAGACGATGATTGAAGAAAATAANNTNNTGTTGAATGACTATGAGATNATATCNGAACTNACNACATTNATTTCNAAAGGTAATTCNTTNGAAGCAGAAGAAGGNTGTAANGANGACTTGGCAATGTGTCTTGTCATCTANGCNTGGTTAGTTGCACAAGATTACTTTAAGGAACTGACTGANCAGGATGTTCGTAAGAGATTATACGAAGAACAGAAGAATCAAATTGAACAGGACATGGCTCCATTTGGATTCCTGAACGANGGTCTTGATGAGAGTGCATTCGTTGATAGCGAGGGTGATAGATGGACTACTGCTCCTACAATGGATGAATATGGAAATACTGCGGGTGGTTGGACTCTCTGGGATTACTAATGGATTTAGATGAACAACTAGAAATCAATCACTTATTTTTAACAGATAGAAAATGTAAGAGTTGTGGAGAGGTAAAGAATTTGGTTGATGGGTTTTATAGAACACGAAAAGATAGAGGAGCAGTTCCCTCTTCATATTCATACATTTGTAAGNAGTGTTTTATAGAAGCTGTCAAAGAAAGGAAAAGGGATAAATTACCCAAGTCAAGGTGGGAATATCCAGATTGGTAGTTTACGTCCTGTTTACCCTCTCAAAAAGGTCAAATTTCTAAATATTAATAGTTAAACTGAGACCCACAGGAGAGATAAACAATGCCTACTCCTCAATTATCTCCAGGAGTATTAGTCAGGGAAGTTGACTTAACTGTTGGAAGAGCTGAGAACGTTCTTGACAACATTGGTGCTATCGCTGGTCCATTTTCAATCGGACCTGTAAACGAGCCAATCACCATNGAGACTCAACAGCAATTCCTGGATACTTTTGGACAGCCAATCGGTACTGATAGACAGTATGAGTACTGGATGACCGCTAGTTCATTCCTCTCCTATGGNGGAATCCTTAAAGTTGTCAGAGTCAGTGACNNNANNCTGAACAATGCTAATGCAGGTGTTGGTGCTGCTANTACGACTATTCTGATTGAGAACAAGGATGATTATGAACTTAATCACACATCAGATANTNCTTANTATTACTCAACCAGAAATCCTGGTCGATGGGGNNATGGTTTAAGAGTTTGTACTATTGACAACAAGGCAGACCAAATCATTAGTATTGCATCAACCAATCCAGGATCATTAAATTTAGTCGTAGGATATGGTGTATCTGTAGCAAGAACAAATGTAAGTATCCCTGGTAAAGGTTCTGTCAATAGTTTTAGTGGTCAACTGAAAGGTATCATCACTGGTGTCACTACTGATGCAGTGAATTCAAACAGTTCAATTGAAGTAAGAGTCCTTGGTAGACTAGTCCCAGGTACAGATGACTATCAAACAACTGGTATTACTACAAACTCTGCCACTATTGCTACAAGTGCCACAACTGTAAGTATCAATAGTTCTTCAGGTCTTTCGACAACACATGTTGATGCAGGAACTCAGTTCGTTTCCTTCACTAACAATATTGCATTGAAGGTAACTGCATTTACCTCATCGACTGTTACAGTGGCAACAGGTGTTGCTAACTCTGTAACGAGTGTTGGTCTTGGAGTCACATTCTTCAATAGAGTTTCTACTGGAGGAACGTTTACTTCAGCAAAATATCAACAGGGCTTCGATGGTTCATCCTTCGTTGCTTCAGATACTCTGACAATCACCCCTTCAACTGGAGTAGCATATACTTCTACTGTCACTGGAGGTTCTGTAAGTGACTGGTATGATCAACAGACACTTGGTTTGACCAATTCCACACTGTATTGGAAAAATATCGCTCCAAGACCAGTTGACACACAATATGTTACTGAGAGAAAAGGAAGTAACGACGCAATTCACGTTGTCGTTGTAGATGACACGGGTGATGTAACTGGTATCCAGGGTAACATCCTTGAGAGATTTGTCTCGTTGTCTAAGGCATCTGATGCTGAGGCAGATGGAGATGCACCTACTAAGACATACTATAAAGATTATCTGGCATTAAATTCTCAGTATATCTTTGCTGGTTACAACCCATCAATCAAAGAAGATACCTACTACAACACAATTCCAAGAGCCTCTGGTTTCTCAACCTCAACAAGTTTTACACCATATACTGTTGCTCAGGGTCTGTGGGGTCAAACTGCAGCAAATAATCACTTTGCTTCACTTGGTTCAGTATCATATCCCCTTGCAGGTGGTGTTGATTACGGTGCAAACGGTAGTATGGCGCCTGAACTCGGTAATATTCTTACAGGTTATAATTACTTCGCTAATAAAGACGAGATTGAAGTTGATTACTTGATCATGGGTCCTAGTTTGCCCACCGAAAGTGANTCACAAGCAAAAGCTAACCTTTTGATTTCTATTGCTGAAGATAGAAAAGATTGTGTTGCTACAATCTCTCCACATAGAGAAAATGTTGTTAATGTCACGAATTCAGCTACTCAGACAAACAACATTCTGGGATTCTATGCACCTATCTCATCTTCATCGTATGCAATCCTAGATACTGGATACAAGTATACATTTGATAGATTTAACAATCAATTCCGTTATATCCCAACTAACGGTGACGTTGCTGGTCTGTGTGTCAGAACTTCAATCGAGGCTTATCCTTGGTTCTCACCTGCTGGTCTCCAGCGAGGTGTTCTTAATAACGCAGTAAAACTTGCATACAATCCAACTAAGAACCAAAGAGATCAACTTTATGGTTCTAGAATCAACTCGATTATTACACAAAGAGGTGCAGGTACTGTACTGTTTGGTGATAAGACGGCACTGGGTTATGCTTCCGCGTTTGATAGAATCAATGTAAGAAGATTGTTCCTTACTGTTGAACAATCACTGGAAGGAGCTGCTAACNCTCAACTCTTCGAACTTAACGATGCAAATACGAGATCTAATTTCGTGAACATTGTTGAGCCTTACCTCCGTGACATTCAAGCGAAGAGAGGTCTCTATGACTTCTTGGTAGTTTGTGACGAAACAAACAACACACCTGATGTCATTGATAACAATGAGTTCAGAGCAGACATCTTCCTGAAACCAACCAAGTCTATCAACTANGTCACTCTGACGTTTGTTGCTACCAGAACTGGTGTTGACTTCCAGGAAGTCGTTGGTACTGTTTGATTTTTTATTAAATAACTACGGAGGATTAACCAATGGCAGAAACTAAAACCCTTTCACAATTNAAGTCGAGATTGGCGGGTGGGGGTGCCCGCCCCAATCTATTTGAAGTCTCGATTCCGTCTTTCCCTTCAGCTATTTCAGAAGCATGGGGAAGTGGTGATACAGGAGAAAATGGTACTTTCAAATTTCTTTGTAAAGCTGCTCAACTCCCTGCTTCTAANACCAACTCATTTGAAGTTCCTTTTAGAGGAAGACAACTCAAGATNGCTGGTGATAGAACATTCGATGCATGGACAGTCAGAATCATTAATGATGAGGACTTCCAACTNAGAACAGCATTCGAAAGATGGGCAAACGTCATCAGTAAACTTGATGATGCAACTGGTGTAACCAACCCATCATCTTATATGACCGATGCATACGTGGCTCAACTCGGTAGAGGTTCTGAGAAGTTTGCAACTAGTAACAGTGGTGGTGAGTCTTCAGTATTGAGAACTTATAAGTTCTTCGATATCTTCCCAACACAGATTGGTGCAATCGAATTGAGTTATGACAATGGTGATCAGATCGAAGAATTTGATGTATCATTCGATGTTCAGTACTTNACTATCGGTGAATCTGATCAGAGCANTGGTGGTAATACTGGAGAGGTTCTGATTCGTTGATAAATAACTAGACAAGAAGTCTAGTANTAAATCATAATGGCCAGATTATTTGGTTTTTCAATTGAAGATANCGAGAAGAATCCACCTGGCGTAGTTTCTCCGATNCCTCCTTCTAATCAGGATGGATCTGAGGCCTTCGCCAGTAGTGGATTTTTTGGTAGTTATAATTTAGACATCGAAGGTCTCTACAGAAATGAGACTGATCTGATTCGTAGATATAGGACAATGGCACTCTATCCAGAGTGTGATAGTGCGATTGAAGATATTGTAAACGAAGCAATCGTTGCTGATACAAACGATTCACCTGTACAGATCGAACTTTCAAATCTGAATGCAAGTGATAAGATCAAAAAAATTGTAAGAGAAGAGTTTAGATATATTTGCGAACTTCTTGACTTTGATAAGAAGGCACATGAGATTTTCCGTAACTGGTATATTGACGGAAGACTCTACTATAATAAGGTCATTGATCAAAAGAATCCTCAGGATGGTATTCAAGAACTGAGATATATTGACGCATCGAAGATCAGATACGTCCGTAAACTAAAAAAACAAGATAAAACTGTTGGTAATGTAAGGGACGACTTCGGTCAGTCTGCAAATCCAACTGCATATAATTTCCCTGAAATTGAGGAGTATTTCCTGTATACTCCAGATATGGGAACCTCTAGAGGTGGTTATGGAGGTAATCCACAAAAAGGAATCAAGTTGACTCGTGATTCTGTTGCCTATTGTACCTCTGGTTTGGTGGATAGAAACAAGGGTTTGACTCTTTCTTGGATGCATAAGGCAATCAAACCTCTCAATCAGTTGATGATGATTGAGGATTCCTTAGTTATCTACAGACTTTCAAGAGCACCAGAACGTAGNATTTTCTANATTGACGTTGGTAATCTTCCNAAGGTAAAGGCAGANCAATACCTTCGTGATGTCATGATGCGTTATAGAAACAAGATGGTCTATGACGCAAACACTGGTGAGATGCGTGATGACAAGAAGATGATGTCCATGATGGAAGATTTCTGGTTACCACGTAGAGAAGGTGGTCGTGGTACCGAAATTACTACACTTCCTGGTGGTCAAAACCTTGGTGAAATTACCGATATCAATTACTTTCAGAGAAAACTCTACAGAGCTCTGAATGTACCTGAGACCAGAATCGAAGGTGAAGGTGGTTTCTCATTGGGTCGTTCTTCCGAAATTTTGAGAGATGAAATAAAGTTCTCCAAGTTTGTTGGAAGAATGAGAAAGAGATTCTCAGCAATGTTTAACGACATGTTGAAGACTCAACTTCTTTTGAAGAATATCGTTACTCCTGAAGATTGGGAGTACATGGCAGATCATATTCAATATGACTTCCTGTATGACAATCATTTCGCCGAACTGAAAGAAGCAGAACTTACAACTGAAAGACTAAATCTTGCACAACTTGCAGAACCTTATGTTGGTAAGTATTACTCTCAGGATTATGTAAGAAGAAATATCCTTAGACAGACTGATGAAGAAATTCTGGAACAGGATATGTTGATCGAAAAGGAGATTGAGAATGGTGTAATTCCTGATCCTAATGCAATGGTTGATCCAATGACTGGTGCACCAACAGATCCAGGAATGGCACCAGCACCTGAAGCAACACCAGACGCAATGCAGGCACCAACATCACCTAAAGATCCCGAGGCACCAGGAACTCAGAATCCTCCAGGTGGTATCATCTAAATATTTCTTGTAGTAACATTTTTTGAAATGGACGAACTTATGGATATGCTCGTCAGTCCCGACGAGTCTTCATCACAAATTAGTGATAAAATTAAGGATATTCTTTTTGCCAGGAGTGCTGAAAAAATTGAAGCAAGTAGACCTAATGTCGCTGCTTCAATCTTCGATAATTCCGTGGAAGCTAAACCTGAGGTAGAAGATTCTATTGAAGAGCCTGAAGAAGAGACCGAAGAATAATAAATAGATATTATAAAACTATTGTAAGAAGATGAGTGCGTTAAAACCAGTAGGTGTAAATACGACTTTTGCTACTAGTACTACCTCAGCGAGGTCAGTGGCAATATCTCAACAGTCCGATACTATTCGAGTTGTTGCTGAGAGTGCAGGAGCTTATGTTGCAATCGGAACTCTTCCTACAGCAACTCATGATAATTTTTATGTGACCTCAACCGATCCTGAAAAAATTTCTATTGGTCCAGTATTGGCCAATAGAGTTGTAGGAATTACTACTGGTACGACAACAACAATTGATTTTCCAGAAGGAACTGGAAGTCCTTTTGTGGCTGGAGATGCAGTTTCTCTAACTGTTTCTGGACAATCTAACTTTGATTTTAGTCACAAGATTGTATCGAGTGTTGACTCATCTTCTGGAAATGATGGTTATTTCAGTACCAGGATCGTTGTTGATCACGATTCGAGTTCAGTCACCGATGTCTTTACCTCACCTGATGCAACTTTGAGAAAGTCAATCATGGTTGCTGCTAAGACACAATCTGGAACTGGAAGAGTTTATATTCAACAAGTACAAGTATCCTGAGGAAACCAATGAAACTTATCAGAGAAGAAATCGAATCCGTAGATTTTATCGTTGAAGAAAGAAACGGTAAAAAACAGATGTACATTGAAGGTATCTTCCTCCAAGGAAATATCTGCAATCGTAATGGAAGAATGTATCAAATGGAGGGACTGAGAAAGGAAGTCCAGAGATACACAGAAAACCACATCAATTCTGGTAGAGCTCTTGGAGAACTCGGACACCCAGATGGTCCAACTGTTAATCTGGACCGCGTTAGTCACAAGATTATTAGCCTCAAAGAAGACGGAAACAACTTCATTGGTAAAGCGAAAATCTTATCGACTCCGATGGGTAATATTGCAAAGTCACTTATCGGGGAAGGGGTTAAACTTGGCGTTTCTAGTAGAGGCATCGGATCCCTTAAACAAACCAGAGAGGGAGTAAATATTGTAGGTGACGATTTTATGTTAGCAACTGCTGCCGACATCGTTGCCGACCCCTCTGCACCAGATGCTTTTGTCGAAGGTATCATGGAAGGTAAAGATTGGGTTTGGGATGGTGGCATCTTGAGAGAGCAGACCGCAAAGAAGACTTACAAGCAAATCAACACGCTTGTGACTCAAGGTCAGCTTGATGAGAAGAAACTTGATTTATTCAATGACTTCTTAAATAATCTTTGATTATATTGAATTATACAATTTATAAATAAATATAGATTAAAAAAGGTTAATCGGAG
>NZAU01000009.1:2690-8508 GCA_002686215.1 Candidatus Woesearchaeota archaeon | reverse complement strand
AACATAAAATTAGAAAATGAAGATGGTGCGATTATATTAGATGCAACAGATAGTTCATCTAGTAATGCAGGCGATTTTGTAAACTTAGAGGATTTTCATAGTTCAAGACGAGGTGCATCTTTATTACTAGAAACTCACAATGTGTTCCCATCACGAGGTCACATACCTCTGTCAAACTTTAGTATAAATAGTAGTAATAAAGTTACTGCTGGTATTGTTCAAAGTGCAGAGGTAGTGGTAAGAAGTACAGGCGAGGTTGCGTTAGAAGATGCAACTTTAGGAACAGGTGCTACAGATGACACAGCAACCAGTAATACATATTATTTGTTAGATGAAACAAATGGAAATAACATGGATTTAGAGGGGGGTACTGGAATAACCCACTAGATAACTTGTATAAATAAAATAAAAGGTGTAAAAATGTCGGCGATTATTACAGAAAAATTCAGACTTCATAATGCTTCTCAATTCGTAGAATCATTTACTGAAGCTTCTGCTTCAACTTATTATTTGTTTTTGGGAAAGGCAACTGCGTTCTCATCAACTACAACTGGTGGTTCAGATAGTTCACCACCAACTCCAAGTACAGGCCCAGAGGATGAGTTTCGTGCATGGAACTCAATGTTAGGCGCAAAGAAGATTACATCTTCAGATGTCAAAAGGTCTATCGTAAGAAGAAACTGGTCAAACGGAACTGTCTTTGATATGTATAGACACGATTATACTTCTTCAAATACTGCAACATCTGGTGCATCTGATTTATATGACTCAACATTTTATTTTATGACATCTGATTTTAGAGTTTACAAAGTTCTAGATAACAATGGTGGGAGTGCTTTCTCTGGTTCAGAACCGACATCTGAGTCAACCTCTCCTTTTGCATCTGGTGGATATGTCTTAAAATATATGTATAAAGTTACTACTTCAGATTTTGCAAAGTTTGGAACAACTGATTTTATTCCAGTCGCAACTGACTCAACTGTGAGTGCAGCTGCAACTGATGGTAAGATTGAAAGTCTTTCTGTTACTGCTGGTTCTGGTTACACAGACGGAACTTACTATGCAGCTGTTCACGGAGATGGAACAAGTGCTGGAACAAGTTCTGGTGCAATCGTAAGAATAACAATCTCTGGTGGTTCAATAGTTTCTTTCGGATTAACTGCTGGAACTGATACAACTATTCATGCTGGTGGTACTGGATATACATTTGGATATGTAAATCTAGGAGATGATTTCATTTTTAGTGATGCGAGTTTATCATCTTCAAGTTCAATCGGTAGTGGTTCTAATGGTGCGATAGAAGTCATCATAAGTCCAAAGGGTGGACATGGTAATGACGCTGTTGCAGAATTAGGTGGACATTATGTAATGACTGCAACAACAATTACAGAAGCAGAGGGTGATGACTTCTCTGTAAAGAATGATTTTAGAGAGGTAGGGTTAGTTGTAAATCCAAACGCATTTGGTACATCAAGTGTTGCAAGTGCGAGTACAGCAAGACAAACCTACGCAGTTAAGTTTTCAAGTTCTAGTGGTACATTTGATGTTGACGAAAAAATATCACAAGCATCTACAGGTGCAATCGGTAAAGTTGTGGAGTGGGATAGTTCTAATAAGATACTCTATTATCAACAGGAAAGATTTGGTGACTTTGGAACAAACTCAACAACAGGTGCGTATGTTGCTTTTAGTGGTGCAAACCAAATTACTGGTGCGACCTCTAGTGCAACTGGAACACCTCAAACAACAGGTTCAGAAACAGTGACCCTTGCAAACAATAACACAACAGTATTTACTTCTGGATATTCTAATCCAGAACTAGACCCAGACAGTGGAGATATCGTATACATAGAAAATAGGAAACCAATTCAAAGAGCTTCAGACCAGACAGAAGACATTAAGTTAATAATTGAGTTTTAATTATGGCACANAAAACAGATTTAAANGTATCACCATATTATGATGANTTTGANACNANCGATAATTTTCATAGAGTTCTTTTCAGACCTGGCTTTGCAGTTCAGGCTAGAGAGTTAACNCAACTCCAGTCTATTCTGCAAAATCAGATTGAAAGACATGGACAAAATGTATTTAAAGAAGGCACAGTTATTGTACCTGGCCAATTATCAGTATCAGATAATTACACCTCTATACAACTTGCATCACAGTTTGGTGGAGAAGACGTTGTCGTTGCACAGTATTTAAATACAACAACTCCAGTGACCATAACAGGTGCGACCTCTGGTGTGAAAGCAAAGGTTATAGGTGTTGAAGCTGGTACATCAACTACACAACCTAGACTTTTTATTCAATATATTCAAGCAGGAACAGATAATACCACTCAAACTTTTAGTGATTCAGAAAATATAAGTGCAGATGCGTCAGTTACACATACCACAACATACGCAACAAATGTTGCATCTGCAACTACTCATACTACTGCAGCTCAAACAGGAACATCTGCAAAAGTTGAAGCAGGTATTTATTATATTCGTGGACAGTTTGTAAGGGTTGCAGAACAAACTCATGTGATTAATGCAACATCACAAACTGCATCTGCAAGAGTTGGTTTTACAATTACAGAGAGTTTAATAACACCAGAGTCAGATAGTTCACTTACGGACAATGCAACAGGTTCATCAAACTTCGCAGCTAAAGGTGCTCACAGATTAAAGATTGAATTAACACTTACAAGTCTTGCAGAAAGTTCAACTGCCGATACTTCATTTATTGAACTGGTAAGGGTAAAGAGTGGAAAGATAGTTGCAAATGCAAGATACACAGATTATAATATTTTGGGTGATACACTTGCACGAAGAACATTTGATGAGTCTGGTGACTACACAGTAAGACCATTTCAATTTGATATGAGAGAGTCAGTAACTAATCAATTACGAAATCAAACATTTACTGGTGTGTATTCATCTGGTGCAACAACTGATGATGGAAATACTGCATCAGACTCTCTACTCGCACTTGCAGCCACGCCTGGCAAAGCGTATGTAAAAGGTTATGAAATAGAAAAGATTTCAAACACGTTTATTGATATNAATAAGGCAAGAGATTTTTCAACTGTTAATGCTGGTGTTACAACTTTTGAAGTTGGTAACTTTGCAAAGATTACNAANCTNTANAACACACCAGANATNGGTGCAGTGAGTGGTGAAACAACTGCATACAAAACTTTAGNNTTATNTGACACTGCAACTGCAACNAGNGGTAGTGCNTCTGGTACACAAGTNGGTGTTGCAAGAGCTAGAACAATACAGTATGACTCTGGTACAGCAGGGAANACAGACTCAGTNTACAAATTGTTTTTGTTTGATATACGACCATTCACTTACCTTACACTAAATGANACACCAAGTCCTACATTAATTNCAAACAGAACAAATGGTGGTGTAAGAGTCACTGGAAATACTTCAGGTGCAACTGGTTTAGTTTTTGGTTCACTTACATCTGGAACTCAAGTTGTTCTNACACAGGTGGTTGGAACATTTAGTTCTGGTGAAAAAATAATTGCATCTGATTCTTCTGAAACAGGTGGAATAGTAGAAAACTCTAGTAACGCAGACTTAACAATATCAAATATTGTTACTCATACTTTTGCAGATGCAAGACAAGTATTTATGAATGATGATGATGGTGGTCAAGATTTTACAGCTGACTTTGTATTACAAACCACTGTTGGATTAAGTGGAAAAATTGTTCTTAATGGTACAGATGCAAGTTCAACAGATGCTAATGATGATGTTCAACTTGAAGATGCGTCTGGTAATATCGCAAGAGAAGACATTAAGACTGCAACACTTACAAGTCCAGAAAAAAATGTATCAATATTTAAACTACCTAAAACGGTTGTTAAAACATTACTTACAACAGANAATAACAATGCAAGTGATACACAAATAACAGTTCGTAGACAATTTGTTGGAACAACAACAACTGGCGGTGTGGTATCATTCACTGCTGGAAGTAACGAAACTTTTGTTGCGTTTGCAGAAAAAGATTACACAATGTCAGTTCTTACAGCTGGTGATGGGTCTGCAAGTCAAGGAGATATTGTAAGTGCATCTGGTAATATTTCTGGAACAGGAACAGCAACAGTAACCGTTACTGATAATACAAATTTAGGTAGTGGTGCAAAAGTTAAATTTATCGCAACAATACTTAAAACAAGTGTTGCATCTAAAGTTAAAACAACACAACTCTGTAAACAGTTAAAAGTTGCAACAGGTGCTAATGATGCGTTTGGTACAAGACCAACAGATGATATCATATCATTAGGAAGAGCNGACGCATTTAAATTAGTTGGTGTGTTTGACTCGGAAAGNACAAGTTCAGATGCGACAGCACCAGANATAACTCTAGGAACAATCACAGGAACATTTACTAGAGGTGAACAAATTACAGGTTCAGCCTCTGGGGCAAAAGCAAGAATTATAGATACAACCTCTCCTATGTCTTATGTATTAGAGGGTGGGTTTGGTACAACAGATTTTACAACCTCTGATACAATCACTGGAACATCTTCTGGTGCAACTGCAGCTGTTTCTGCTGTAACTGCTGGTAGTAAAGTAATCACCAGTAGTTTTACANTAGATACTGGACAAAGAGATAACTTCTATGACATTGCAAGAATAGTNAGAAAAAAAGGTGCNACTGCACCAAGAGGTAGATTATTAGTTGTNTATGATTTCTTTGCACATAGTGCTGGTGATTTCTTCTCAGTAGACTCATACTCAAATGTAGGTGGACAGATGGATTATGATAATATCCCTACTTACACTGCGACAAGAGTTGACCCAGATGACCCAGAACCAAGTGGTGAGTTTCCTCTTACAGATTGTATAGACTTTAGACCTACTTGTGAAGATGTAACAGGTGCATCAGCTACACTATCTACAGTAGATGAAATTACAGGTGACTCATTTGATTTCTTCCATAGACAGTTTGATGGAACTGGTGCAGTGGTTGTTGACAGTCCTCAACCAGATAGTTTTGTTCAAGCAGACTTTGAATTTTATTTAAGTAAAAGAGCTTCATTATTCTTGACAATAGATGGAGAGTTCAAAATAGTTGAAGGACAGTCTGCTGAAGTTCCAGTTGAACCTAGAGATATTGACAATGCAATGAAACTTGCAACATTTTTCATACCAGCATTTACATTTACTCCTGATGATGTGACAATAGAAAGATTAAAAACCCAAAGATTTACTATGAGAGATATCGGTAGATTACAAGACAGAATAGAAAACTTAGAGTTCTCTACTGCGTTAAGTTTATTAGAAAGAGATGCAGAGAGTTTTGAGATACAAGATGCAAATGGACTAAACAGATTTAAATCAGGTTTTGTTGTAGATAATTTCTCTGGACATAATTTAGGAAAAACAGCAGACAGAGATTATAAGTGTGCGATTGATATGGTTGAGAAAGAATTACGTCCAAAATGTGTTTTGAGAAATGCAGCTCTAACAGAGGTGAATATAACTGATGCAACTCGACTAAGTGCTGGTTATCAAAAGACAGGTGATTTGCTTACATTACCTTATAGTCATACAACATTAACAGAACAACCTTATGCAACAAAAGTAGAAAATATTCAACCATTTCTTCTAGCAAGTTTTGTAGGAACAGTTGAGTTATCACCTGCTGGAGATGAGTGGTTTGAAACGGAAACTGCACCAGCATTAATTGTAAATGTTGAGGGTAATTTTAANGCAGTTNNAGATGCAAATCAAAATGCAATAGGAACTGTTTGGAATGCGTGGGAAACAACTTGGAGTGGNGTNGTAAGTAGANNNAGANTNANTNNAAC
>NZAU01000009.1:0-2660 GCA_002686215.1 Candidatus Woesearchaeota archaeon | reverse complement strand
AACAATGGTTAGAGTTACCTCTCGTAGTAATCAAAANAGAACTGGTTTACGAACATCTGTTGTTGAAAATGTTGTAGAGGAGTCAGCAGGAAGTAGAATTATTAACAGGTCACTTATACCNTTTGTTCGACCAAGAAANATAACTTTTANTGCACAAGGAATGAAACCAAATACAAGAATATATGTTTTCTTTGATGGTCAAGATGTGAACTCTTTTGTAACACCAGCATCTACNACTTATACTTCTTCAATAGTTGCAGCTGGTAGTCCTTTAGTNACAACTGCATCAGGAAAACTAGAGGGAACATTTGCAATTCCAGACCACAGATTTGCTGGTCAAGAGTCAAATCCAAGATTTAGAACTGGAGANGTTGCNTTTAGATTANCATCAAGTTCTACAAATGACAGAAGTTCTACTCCAGACACAGAAGCAGATGCAATTTATTTTGCAAAAGGAACTTTAGAAACAGAACAAGAAACAATAATTGCAACAAGAAATGGTGTTCTTCAAACTGAAAATGTAACCGATACAAGAACTATAACAACACAAAGATTGGAAGCATGGCGACCACCTCCAAGAAGGTCTGACCCACTTGCACAAACATTTTTAGTCACTGAAGAGGGTGGTTGTTTTATTACCAAAGTAGATTTATACTTTCAAGCAAAAGATGAAAACTTACCTGTAAGAGTTGAGATAAGAGAAGTCATTAATGGTTATCCTGGCCCAAGAGTTTTACCTTTTGGTAGAAAANTANTAGAACCATCAGATATTAATCTATCTGATACAGCTGCAACTGCAACAACCTTTAGTTTTGATTCCCCAATTTATTTAAAAGAAGGTATCGAGTATTGTGTTGTGGTCTTGACAGATAGTTTATTTTATAGGTTATGGATTTCAGAGATGGGACAATTAGATGTAAGTGGTTCATCAAGATTAGTATCAGAACAACCTCATCTTGGTGTNTTATTTAAATCACAAAACAATACGACTTGGAATGCAATACAATCNGAGGATTTAAAATTTACATTGTATCGTGCAAACTTTAGNCCAACATCTGGTAGTATTGCATTAACAAATGATAANATAGGTGATGCGACAACTGCTGAAGATGGGTCAACCACTGTGTACGGTAGAAGACTTCTTGCAAATCCTATAGTGATGACAAACAGTACAACTGCAATAAAAATTAAACACCCAGACCACGGCATGTATTCTACATCTAATAATGTAACCATCACAGGTGCAAAGTCTGGAATAGAAACAACATTAGATGGTGCAATNACTGCNACTGCAACTTCACTTACACTTACATCTGCAACAGGATTTGCAGCTAGTAACTTAAGTTCAAGATGTTATGTGAAGATAGGTAATGAGATTATGTTTGGTACATTATCATCTACAACTATTTCAAGTTTAACAAGAGGTGATGCTGGTACGACTGCAGCTGCACANGCAGATGATGCTACAGTAGAATTATATCAGATACTTGGAACACCATTAGACCAAATNAACAAAACACATACCTCAATTGCAAACATACAAATGGATTCTTACACTGTNTCTGTAACAACTGCACCAACAATTTCTGGTGGTTCAACAGACGCAGAGGTTGGAGAGATAAATGTTTTTGCGTCTGAAAATTATCGTATGGAACTTATGAAAAGTATTGTAAGTTCATTAGAGTTACCAGACACAACTATAACTGCAAGTATTAAAACAACGAGTGGTACAAGTCCTGCTGGTTCAGAAAGTTCTTTTACTACAGATACAAGTTCAACAGTTATTCCTTTAGGTGAAAACTTTAAATTTGAAAGTTCAAGATTAATTGCATCTTCTGTAAATGAAACTAACGAATTAGGTGGTGCAAAATCTTTCTTCTTTGATTTAAGTTTATCTACAACGAAAAATAATTTATCACCAGTCATAGACTTAGATAGAGCTTCAGTCATTGCAGTGGGTAATAGAATGAACAATGTTGATACATCTTCTGATGTTTATCCCACAACAGACTTTGTTGCATCAACAGAACCAGAGGGTGACCAAAATGCATTTATCTATATCACAAAGAAAGTCGCACTAGAAAATCCTGCTACTGCGTTAAAGGTATTCTTTGCTGGACACAAACACTCAAGTTCAGAAATTAAAGTGTTATTTAAAACATTAAGGTCTGACTCTGCTGATGACTTTGATGAACTAGGATATGAGTTCTTTAATACAACTGGAACAACAGATGCAACCACACCTTCATCATTAGATGATGACGATTTTCAACAGTATCTCTATACTGCTGGTGTGACAGATGATGGTATCGGTGAACCATTACCAGAGTTTATTGCGTTTGCGATTAAGATAGTTGGACAGGGAACAAATGCGGCCGAACCAATTAGAATTAGAGATTTAAGAGTTATAGCATTGGCAACGTAATGGACAATGTAATAAACTTTGAGGATTATAAGAAAAAACATAAAGGTGGTTTCGCACCTGTTACTGTAGAGAAACAAAGAGAAGAAATAGAAGAACAAAGACAAGAGATAGAAAGACAAAGACAACAGATATTAGAGATGATTGATGGATAGAAAATATTTACAAGTAGAGGGGCATGATGATTTAGTTAGAGATACTGAGTCAACTGCAATCATAAACAAAAATAGAGGTGCGT
>NZAU01000121.1 GCA_002686215.1 Candidatus Woesearchaeota archaeon | reverse complement strand
TCCCAATCAAATCCCTCACCAAAAGTATTATCTGCCTGGACAATATACCAGTGACAGGATGTATCGGGAACATCTACAGCACAGTTGCTCCAGTCATCATTCCATTGTGGAACTTGTACCCATAAAGTTACAGCAAGAAAGATGTTAAGAAGTGGCAGCATTTTTGAGTGTGGTGATGAGGTGCATATTACCATGAAAATATCCAGCAACAATAACACTAAGTGTCGCTACTATCACTCCAAGAAACATCAGGATCGGTATCGTTGGATCTTTCAAACTCGATGATGTATTTTGCTGTTTGTTTTCCTGTGTAGTCAAGGGTGTAGGACTTTTTGAGGGTTCCATTCAACAAAATACAGAGATTATTAAGATGTGATTGAACTGTAAAGTGTTTTTCTAATTCAGTCATGCCATCTCTTTGATTTAAGATAGTTTAGAACATCAGAACGGACATCCATCAATTCGTGATAACACTTTTGATTGTGAGCACATTGACGGAGTGCGGGATCAGGTTTGATAACAGATTCTATAAAGATATCTAAACCTCGATTCCATTTTTCTTGTTTAGATTCTCCATCATCAATCGTAAACTGATCCTTCATTTAATAACCTCCCAGTGGTCATCCCTACCTTCATTTATCCAGAAAAAATAACGTCCAGAAATTGATGCAAGAAAAGTTTTGCCATCTTGACGTTTTTCCACTCGACAAGAGTGAAGTTTGTCCATTTCATTAGCAAATCGGTTTTTGGCCTTAGAGGTCTTAGGCTTTACGCAAAGAAACTCAGTTTTCATAGTTTGATGAACCTTCACAAAGGTAATTATACAGGAATTTAAGAATTTGTCAAGCGATTGGGGAATGGTGTTCCCTTACCGTGTGATTTAGGACCGAGACCTAGGTAACAATTGTAGAGTTTGATTTCCATCTCTCTGGCTTCAAGTTCCCATGGTTGATCAGAATAGTCCGTGAGAGAGTGATCTATGCCCTTCCAGAAGCGTTTAGAACCCTTATCCTTAAGATTACCCTTGACATGTTGATAAACGTGCCAGAGTTCATGTAGAAGGGTTTGAGCATAGAGATCACGATTCATGCGATTGTGAAGTTCAATCTCAAATGCACGGGGACGATGATCACAATCTTCTACAGTACACCACCCAAATACACCTTCACGGAGTAAACCACGATGATTCACGGTAATGTCAAGTTTGTGACGTGGGAGATACTTTCCTACGAACCACGCAACAATGTCTTCACATCGTTTGTGACTGTAGTTGTATCCACTGGTCTCAAGATAAAGCATTGATCGCAAGAGAGGTGACACGAGTTCCCCACTGCATCATCCACATGAATGAAGCAACGAAGATTAGTTTTTCAGTGGTGTTCATACCATGGGTACACTTTGGACGGTACCCCTTCTAGTTACCTTGCGTTAGAGACGCCACCAAACAAGTCGATTGATGGTGCTTCTGCCCATGCCATGTAGATAAAAGAACTAGAGGCATTATTATATGCATTATCATTATTTCTGATCTTAAATCCATTACTTAAGAAATCTACACCTGTACCCGCAGCTGATCCACCTTCAGAACTGGTTGCGTTTATATAAACATATCTATACACTGGATTAAAGGTATCCCTTTTATTATCTATTACATGCCAAGCTTGTCCATCTGCACCATATTCTTTCACCCATAGTAGTGCTGGACGGAATCCCAACTCTACGAAGGGTCCGTCTGTACTATTATTGGATTCATAAGTACCAAATTTTTGAAGTCCGGGGACATCGTGCCAGAAATATACGATTCGTGATTGACTGCTGCTAGCAAAACTAGCACCACGTACATTTATCTTTGTGCTATCTACTGTATTCCAAACATTTACACCAGTGTTTGTACGACCATTAGTTTCGTTAAGATATAAAACTTGCTGAGTGCCAGTAACACCACTGAAATATACATCGAAATCTTGAGTTCCTTCAAGATTTTTTATAAAAAAGAAATTTGGTGCCTGAGATAACCCGTGTGGTAGATCAAAATTGGAGTTATCAGCACTAGGTGTATATTTAATGATGCTTAAACCTTGCTTGGTTCCAATAGAGCAACCATTAATTGTTATATTACCACTTTCACCTGTCAATCCTGCCGCAGCAGCACTTGCATAACCCACACCATCCTTATTAAATGTGCCTTTGTTTCCACCAGCCTTCCAAGCAGTACCAACATATCCACCAGTAGAACCGGAATAAGTACCACCTGCTGGACCGTTGACATTGTAATCACCAGCCGAATTATCAGTTACCGTAAAACTGTTAGAACCAAAAGCACTTACACCGTTTGCTCCCTCATCTGATTCGCCCGCACCCGAAGGACTGGTTGCAAGCCTCATATTTTCGCCTCTCACAGTATCAAAGAAAACATGGTATGCGTTACCTGTCCGAGCTTTGATTAAAACTAGATCTGGACTAAATCCAAGATCGCTAATTGTTTGAGTGCTTCCGTTACCTGTCCAAAGATTTACACTAACATACTGATCAGGACGTGAAATCACTTTNNCTGGACGTGTATTAGCAGNATTCANTGGTTGGAAACCATCAGGTGGTGGGAACTTGAAGGGTTTTTGTCCNAAGTTCACACTGGCATCAATCGTGCCANNACTTGANGCATCCCCAGCAATGGGCCAAAAAGTTTTGNCTGTTTGNCCCGTAAATGCGTTTCCTAAATCTTTTCCATCAATTGAAAACGCGATGTTCCCCNNGTCTGCATCAAGTCTAACGCCAATGACTGTTCCAGCAGCGAATGCTGTTCCATAACTCNCTGTATATGATCCGCTTGAAATTTTGNTGCCATCAAAGGTGAGTGCATAATCACCTGTGCTATCTCCAGGTTGCTGGGCAAGATTTGAGTNTTGAGTCGTAGCCCAACCAAACGAACCGCGATAGTTAGTTCCAATGGTTACTTCATAATAATATTTGCCAGTTGAGACGCTAAATGTGCCAAAAACTTTGCATTTATTAGATGTATTTGATGACGATAAATCAAGGTTACCATTACTCAAAGTAATTTCAGAACTTTTTTGCAAAGGATTGAAAGTACAATAACCAGTCTCTTGTCCACGAACTGTGTTGATATCAGTGTTGAATGGGTTGAAGTTGGTTGCAGCTGCATTTCCGTTTACAGTCAGCACTCCCACCGCAGATGTAAAAGCAGTTGCACTTGAAGTGGATTGAAGTCCCAAGAATGTTGTTCCAGGAATTGCGGTAAGGTTTGAAGTTGGTGGGGTAAAATTAGCAGTATATACAGCAGTAGATGTCATTCTGAGGTTAGACATCGAACCATTAAGTGCATAAAGATCGTGTCCAGCAACACCACTTGATCCAAATCCCCAACCACCAACATATGGTCTATTAATATTACTAATCATTGCTGTAGAATGACTGTATGTAGAACCATCAGCAGTTCCATTAATATATTGAGTTACCGTTCCGTTATTTCTAACAAGTGCATAATGATACCATGTATCAACACTTAAGTTGGCGGTTCCAGTTATTCTATCCACACCATTTCCATGATACCTCATGGTGAAAGAATTAGTGCTACCAGTGGTATTGTATCCATATATTGAACCAAAAACATTATCTTCATTTACAGTTGCTGGTCTACCATCCCAAAACACAGATCCATATCCACTACCATCACTAGGCAATGAATCCACATTGAACCAGAATTCAATAGTATAGTTACCAGGAAAAGTTGTAGATGGAGTTGATAGAAAACTTCCATTGCTATTATCACTAGTTCCTTGTCCACCAGGAAAATCTATTCCACCTGTAAGTCCTGATGGTGCATATGCCCCAGCAGTTCCGCTATTATTATTGACTGTAACTGGTACAACATCACCAGATTCAGCAGAAGTATTTGACTGACAACACAGAAGTTTTGTGTTGGTTACATTTGTGAGTGGTGCTGTTGGTGGGTTAAAACTTTTGGTATAAAGTGCGGTTCCTTTGATAATGCGGACATTAGAAACTAAACCAGTTAAATCTTGACTTGCATCATTTCTTGCACCAATCGCTAATGTTCCTGTGGAATTATGAAGCGTCTGTGATCCTGATTGTGTCCCTACTAAAATTCCATCGACAAAGAGGTAAAAAGTATTTTCACTTCTAGTGACTGCAAAATGACTCCATCCATTCAATTTCAATGCGGTGCCACTACCACCTTTATCAAAATTTACAGTTGTTCCATCATTAGATATAAGAAATCTAAGATTCAGATTTGCGTCATTAGTCGTTTGCACTGCATAGGATAGTTGATTACCTGCCCACTGTCCCACTAAAAACTGTTGTCCTGTGGTAGCCCTCAAATAACAAAATCCTTCAATAGTAAATGCTCCAGAACCAAGATTAAAATCATCACTATCAGCGATAGTTAAGTAATCATTAGTTCCATCAAAACTTACAGAACCATCAGTATTCTTGGTGAGTTTAGAACTAGTCGCACCTGATGGAGTGTCTGGGAGAATGTCTGGAGAGGTTGATGCTGGTATGAAGTTGCTAGTATACTTTGCTACTCCTTTGTAGATACGGACATCTTGAGCATATCCAATAGGTGCTGCACCACCTGAAGAATCTGCAAATACAGTTACATTAGCATCGCCACCCATTGTTGTTGTTGAGCTAGTAAATGTGCTAGTCTGAACTCCATTTAAAAATAATCTACCAACACTTCCCGATCTAGTAACAGCAACATGATTCCATTTATTAAGCAAAGGAATGCTACTTCCAAAACTAGCAGCATTCGCAATATCCCAATTAGAACCATCAGATGAAGAGAAGAATTGAAGAACATCTGATCCACTATTATAAATCATGTAAGGCATATATCCATTACCTTTCGCCAACAGATATTCCCCACTATTAAGAGTGGTACAATACCACCACATTTCAATAGTAAAGTCGGCAAAGGTATCAAGATCATTATGATCAGTTATCTGAATGTAATCAGTAGTACCATCAAACTCAAAACTACCAGCATAAAAGTTGCTCTGCTCATTTGATGCAGCAGCATTTCCTTGCGCTGCTGATGTCTTTTGACTGCTTCCACCATTAATCTGATTACTCACATCATTATCAGTACCAACTAATGGAAGTGCAAGAACAAGTCCCTCTCCTGAGCTTGTGCTGTTTTTAAGTATATAACCATTTACTCTAAATGCTCTAAACGCATCAGAACTAGTTCCAGTTGCGCCATTTTGGTTGATTCCCCACCCAACATTTGCTAATGTGATGGGATCTCCCTCATAAATTGTGTGGAAAGATTGAGATGCACTTGTAAGAGTGGCACTGGTATGTGTTACACCATCTGTATCTAAACAAGTACCTCTTGTATCACCACTACTAGAAGCACTATGAACAAAAACTTCTACCTTTGTAACATTAGGTATTGATGCAGTAAATGTGGCATTTGCAGCGGCACTACTACTACTTGCTGTCAGTTCGCAGTGTGCTCCACTAGAAGATAAATCACCATCAAATCCATCCGTAGCGTTTGAAAGACTTCCACCAGTGACGGTGGGGCTATTACTCCATACTTGTCCTGCATTAATACTTGTGGCAACGGTGTCAGTCCTTACACCAACTGTTGCCTGAGTGCCACCCTGAGTTGTATTCAGGATTGGAAATGCTCCTGTTGCTTTGTCAATGGAGTTAAATCCACCAAAGTTTGTTGGTGTCCAATCATTTCCAGCACCAGACTTATCTTGACCGATTGGCGAGTTTCCATCTAATGGGAGGTAGAATGAGTTGTCATTTTGAGAATCAATAAGAATATGTCCATCTACACGGATGCCAGCAAAACTAGCGCCTCCTGTGGTGGGTCTTGAAAATACTAATGTACTGAGAGTTCCTGAACCAGATTTAACAGTAACCCACTCATTTGCAGCAATAGTTTGTGCTCCTTCTCCATTTACATTTACAGTGTTAGCTGCGTTTATAATATAAACTTGAATACTTGAATTAAACTTGATTCCACCTACAGGAGTAAATGTGATTGTGCTAGGATTACTTCCTGTATTATTTTGAGCATATTGTCCATTAGAAGTTCCGACTTCTCCATCAAAACCATCTGCTGCTAATCCTGGATTTTGGAATCCGGATGCATCACCAACAAGAGCACTGCTCCAAGTTACACCATACAGATCTGTTCTATGATTATATTTTTTAGGTCTCCAAGTATTTGTGAGTGGATCGGTAAATCCAAAATTTTCAGGTTCAAGTGCTGCTCCGTCTATGAAATAAGTCTGCGCTCCCATTCCATCATAAGGAGTATTTTCATCACCATGCATAAACAGATTATGTTCTGTTGCACTATTCCAATCAAGTTCTTGATTTTGACTACTAACATTATTATCGGTGCCAAAACTGGTTACCCTTTCTCCATTAACGTATAATTTATATCTATCAGCAGCAGTTGAGAGAGTGGTATCAATAACAATGACAATATGATACCATCCAGTATCTCTAAAAACTCGATTTGTTATTTTTTGACAAATATATCCACTTTGATAATCTAAAAATTCTAATGTTTGATTAGAACCAAATTTTAATGCTGTTGTTGGGTGAGCACTTCCATATGTAGAAAATAATCCTCTTTCCGATGAAGCTAAATCCCCTCTTCTAATCCATG
>NZAU01000120.1 GCA_002686215.1 Candidatus Woesearchaeota archaeon | reverse complement strand
ACCCCTTTAAAAGTTCTGATTTCAGTGTAAATCAGGAGCTACAATGGGCAACTCACCTGTCGATAGAGACTCTAACTACATGAGAGAAATGTGGGGTACCACAAGACTCGTTACTGACTACTACCAAAGTGAAAAAATGAACGATTTTCTTGACAATCTAGGTAATCACCAGCATCAAAAGATGCTTCGTGAGATTGCTAATGATGATATGACGCCTAAAAAGCACGATTTTAAAACTCAGAATGAACTTCACGAAAAAATTCGTAATGATGAGGATTATGATGACTGGGGTTATGGTACAGAACCCACTTATGGTCAGATTTCTGAGTAGAGGGTATAAATAAATTCAGAAAAATCTACCATTTCAATGCCTAGCAAGAGGGTTTCCAGAGCATTTAAGGATATTAGTTTCTCATTTGATCCACATCCTGTGACGAAGGACCTTCCTGTACTCATTAATGAGCGTGCAATCATTAGATCTGTGCGTAATTTGGTTGAAACGGTACCTACAGAACGCTTTTTTAACTCCGACTTGGGGTCAGATATTCGTAGAAGTCTCTTTGAGTTCGTCGATGTCGCCTCAAGTCGTGTTATTAAGGAGCAAATTCGGGAAACAATCCTGTTTTATGAGGATAGAATTGAAAATTTAAAGGTTCAAGTCAATCCACTACCCGATAATAACAGTTTTGATGTCAATGTTTTCTTTGATATCGTAGGTTTAGATTATCCAACCCAGTCATTTTCGTTCATATTAGAGGCAACACGATAACCAATGCCTTTTACTCAGTTTACTAACCTAGATTTCGACCAAATTAGGGCAGAAATCAAAGCATATCTCCGTTCTAACTCAAATTTTACGGATTTTGACTTTGAAGGTTCTAATTTTTCGGTACTGATTGACACTTTAGCATACAATACGTACATTAATGCGTTCAATGCTAACCTTGTCGTCAATGAATCCTTCTTAGATGGTGCGACAGTACGTGAAAACGTCGTATCATTGGCACGAAATATTGGTTATGTACCTCGCTCTGCAAGCGCCGCTAAGGCGAATGTAACTTTTGGCGTACCTGCACCCTCTACTGCTACTACAATCACCCTTGAAGCGGGTCTGGTGTGCATTGGAGGGCAAGATAACAGTTCATATCGCTTCTCAATTCCAGAAAAAGTCACTGCATCGGTAGTTAATGGTGTAGCGCAGTTTGGAACAGCAGATAAACCCATAGAAATCTTCCAAGGAACGCTTCTTACTAGACAATTTGTGACTGATACGTCTAGAGATCAGCGTTTTATCCTTGATAATCCAAATATTGACGCTTCAACNATNAGAGTTAANGTCTCTACGGTTGGTCAAGCAGGAACTGGAAGAGATTTTAGNAGAGTTGACAATATTTTAAACATTGATAAGAACTCTGAGATCTATTTGATCCAAGAAGTTCAAGATGAAAGGTATGAATTGCTGTTTGGTGACGGATATTTTGGTAAAAAGTTAGAAAATGGCAAACTTATCACTGTAAGTTACATTGTTACTGATGGTGAGGCAGGAAATGGACCTGCTGTCTTTGAATTCCAAGGAAATCTGACNGATCAAGCAGGTTTAAGAGCAATTCCTACAGGATCAGTGCCTGTTACGACCGTTCAGAAGGCGATGAACGGCGGCGGAATAGAGGATGTGTCCTCTATTAAGTATTTCGCTCCAAGACTCTACTCAGCGCAGTACAGAGCGGTTACATCAAGGGATTATGAAGCGATTATTGCTTCAATTTATCCAAATACAGAGTCTGTTGCAGTTGTTGGTGGTGAAGAATTGGTACCACCACAGTTTGGTACTGTCCAAATCAGTATTAAACCTAAAAACGGTACATATGTTTCCGATTTTGACAAGAGAAATATTCTCAANAAGATCAAACAATACTCAATTGCAGGNATTAACCAAAAGATTATTGATCTTAAGGTNCTNTATGTTGAAATNGAGTCTAATATTTACTACAACTCATCACAAGTTGCTAGTGTTGACACATTAAGAACTAATATTATTGATACTCTTGAGAAATATTCTAAAGATGTTGATATGAACCGCTTTGGCGGAAGATTTAAGTACAGTAAGATTCTTCAANTNATTGATCGTGTTGATACTGCNATCACTTCTAANATCACTAAGGTGAAGATCAGAAGAGATATGAAGGCACTGGTTAATCAGTTTGCTCAATATGAGATTTGTTTCGGTAATCGATTCAATGTAAAACCAAATGGACTTAANATNAAGTCTACTGGATTTAAACTCGTTGGTGAANGTTCNNTTGTATATTTGACAGATTTNCCAAATGCTGACCTTAAAACTGGAGTNATTTCCATAATTAANATTGGTTCTAATGGTCAAAGAATCGTTGTTGCTAAAGAAGCAGGTGTAGTTGATTATATGAAGGGAGAAGTCATTCTCAATACGTTGAATATTGTTGAAACTGAGAGACCAAATAACATTATTGAGATTCAAGCGTTCCCAGAATCNAACGACGTTGTTGGTCTAAAAGATCTTTATTTGAGTTTCAACGTTCCAAGTAGTACAATAAATATGGTTAAAGATGTCATTGCATCTGGTGAAGATATTTCTGGCGTGTCTTTCACAAGAGACTATTATACTTCAAGTTATTCCAACGGAGATTTAGAGAGGAAATAAAATATGTCGCAATTTGAGAAGAGAGTGCAACTCAATAAAATTATTGAGAGCCAACTTCCAGAGTTTTTAGTCGCTGATTTTCCAAAAGCAATAGAATTTTTTAGACAATATTACTTGTCTNTGGAGCATCAGGGNGGTAGTGTAGATCTTGTTGATAATCTTGATCGTTATATTAGAGTAGATAACCTCGTTCCAGAGGTTGTTGTAGGTGAAACAGCACTCACGGCATCNATTACATCTTCTCAAGATACTATTCAGGTAACCTCTACAAAGGGATTTCCTGATGAGTATGGTCTTTTACAGATCGGTGACGAAATTGTTACGTATAAGGCAAAGACTGANACNGAATTTACTGGTTGTGTNCGTGGTTTTAGTGGAATATCTGGATACGATGTAGGAATCTCTACTGTTTTNAGCAATGTAAACAGGCAAAATGTAATTTTCAGTGAAACTTCTGCATCCGCCGCGGCCAACGGAGCAGTAGTAAAGAACTTAAGTGTTATCTTTTTACAGGAGTTCTATAAAAAGTTAAAGAAAACTTTTACTCCAGGACTAGAAGAGTATGATTTTGTTTCTGATTTGGATGTCGGAAACTTCATAAAGCACGCAAGAAACTTCTATCAGTCAAAAGGTATTGCAGAATCTGTTAAAATTCTGTTCAAAGTACTTTATGGTGTAAATGCTGAAGTATTAGATCTTGAAAGTAGACTTATCAAACCTTCTTCTTCTGAATACATTAGAAGAGAACTTATTGTTGCTGAGAATATTTCTGGTGATCCTTTTGGATTAGAAGGTCAGACAATCTTTAAATCAAATGANCTTGAAACTAATGCATCNGTTTCAGACGTTGAAATTTTCACTAGAAATAATCAAACTTTTTATAAGCTTGGTGTCTTCGTTGGATANAACGATAGAGATCTTGTAGAAGGTATTTTCANTATTCCTGGAGCATCTAGAGTATTAGAACCAGTTGAAGTGAATGCAAATGTAATCAGCGTTGACTCTACAATCGGATTTGGTCAGACAGGAACTATTATTTCTGGAACAAATAGAATTGATTATACTTCAAAGAGTATTAATCAGTTCTACGGTTGTACTGGTGTTACAACAAAAATTAATCTTGCTGATGTTATAAGAGCAGATGAAACCATTTTTGGTTATGAAAATGGTGATATNGAGAACAGATGTGATATGAGAATCACTGGAGTTCTGTCAGAATTCAAANCACTGACAGATATTCCTTTGATGGAAGAAGATGAGAAGATAACNACAAGAAATGTTGGTGAGATTATTGAGAATCCTATCGTTGATAGGACTTACAAGCAAATGTTTGCCAACTCTTGGATNTATAATACCAGTCCAAGATTTAAGGTTGAAGAAATAAATTCTTCAGTTTTTACATTATTCTCTGATATTGATAAGGCATATCTCAAAGTAGGTGATTCTGTTGAAGTTCTTATTGGAGAAAGTCAACAGGTAGTTGTACCTGATCCAACTGTTACAAATGCATCTTTTGCAACNGTATCATCAATAAACACTCTNACTAAAGAAGTTACTTTATCCAACATAGGAAACTTTGTACCAGACCCNAATAAAGACTACAGTATTAGAAGAAAAGTTGTAAAGGCAAAGAGTTCTGGTGTAGTTCTTACCGTTGGTAATGAAGTATACATTGCAAATGCATCTAATATCTACACAGATGATNCTGCAACCTTTGGATACTTAGCATCAAATTCTTTACCTGGATATAAAATTGTAGATGATATTGTTGAGTCTACACTTCCAGATGGATATGTACAAACATTGGGTCCAAACAATACTCAAGGACTGGGTGGATATAATCCNTATTANAAGACTTATGAGACAATTGTATTCTCAACACCAGTTGATTTTAGAGATGGTGATGAAATAGTTTATACCGCACAAAGTCCTTTAATTGGTCTTACTTCTGGAGACAGTTACTTTGTAAAACTTGTTGCAGCAAACGAGATTAAATTATATGCATCTAAATCTCAACTTGCTAATAATGCAAAGACTATTGCAAACTTTGATGATATTTCTAGATTCAATCCAAACTTTGGTGCAGGAGCACATAATTTTACCCTCAAGAGGCACGAGAATAGAACTCTTTCAAGTAAGCAGATTGTTAGAAAGTTCCCATTAGTACAACAATTAGAAAGCACTAAGAGTTCTGATAGAACGGTATCTAACGTTGGTGTATTGATCGATGGTGTGGAGATTGTAAGTCCAGACTCTACGGATAAAATTTACTANGGACCTGTAGAAGAATTTGAAGTTCTTAATGGTGGTAAAGGATATGACGTTGTAAATCCACCACAATTAACAGTTGAAGATATTGCACAAACTGGATCTGGTCTTCCCCTTGGATCTGGTGCAAAAGTTGAACCAGTAGTTATTGGTAGTGTTAAACAGGTTTTTGTTGATCCACAAGACTTTGGATTTGATAAGTTTTTATCACTTGACTTAGTTGGTGGTAATGGATCTGGTTGTNTATTGGAACCAGTTATTGGATCAAGATTTAGAGAAATATCTTTTGATAGTCGNAATCTGAATGTTGGTGGAGGAATTGATCCTCAAAATGAGACGATTACATTCACAACAAANCATAATCTTGCTGATGGTGAGCACGTTATCTACAATCAAAATGGNAATGATCCGATTGAGATTGGACAAGCATATGATCCAAATAATATTGCAACAGGTGGTTTAAGTAGTGGTGATGAATATGTTGTTAGANNTGTAAANNCATCNACNNTCAGACTGTTTAAAAATGATACTGATGCATTTACACCTTCNGCATCGGGTATTACAACCATAAGCACTGGTATCAATACAATTGGTCTTTCTGCTGCCACATCAGCATCTGGTATTCATAAGTTTAGAACTTTATCACAAAAAAATGTAAGATCGATCACTGTTCTTGACGGCGGATCTGGTTATGCNCACAGAAAACTTAGAGTAAAGTCTAGTGGTATTTCTACAGAATANAACACTATCTACTTTAAGAATCATGGATTCAAAACGGGAGAAGTAGTCACATATCAAACCACAGGTAATTCTATCGTTGGTTTATCTACTCTCAATAGTTACTCTATTCAATTTGTAGATTCTGATCAATTCAGACTTGTAAATGTTGGTGTTGCCGGAACATTTGCTGATGATCTGAATAAGTCAAAATACACTAAACTTGACTCCATTGGAAGCGGATATCATATTTTCCAATATCCAGAGATTAAAGTTAATGCTAATGTTTCTTTTGGATCCGCTGGTATTGGAACGTTTACCTTTACACCAATTGTAACTGGTGAAATTGCTGATGCTTATCTGTATGAGTCTGGTGCAGGATATGGATCTACCATATTCAATTTACACACAAAACCAAGAATTTCACTCAGCAAAGGCAAAAATTCTCAACTTGCTCCAATTATTTCTAATGGAAGAATTGTTGATATTCAAGTACTGAATAAGGGATCTGAATATGATTCAATCCCCGAACTTAGAGTTGAAGATCCTTCTGGAGGAACAGGTGCAATTCTTAGACCTGTACTTTTGAATGGAAAAATTGATGATGTTGTTGTTATCAATACTGGTATAGGATATAGTGCATCTTCTACTTCAATCTTTGTAGATTCTAGAGGATCTGGTGCAATCTTTGATACCAGAGTTAGAGATCTGACAGTAAATGATGCCTTTAGGTTTGGTAAGATTTCTGCAACAAGAACACCAGAAATTTATTCCAGTCTTTACAAAGATATTGAACAAGATTCTTTGGTTTATGGAATGTATGGATATTCTGAAGATCTTGCATCCAACTTTGAACCTTTGAATGGTTCTCACTCACCTATTATTGGATGGGCATATGATGGAAATCCAATTTATGGTCCATTTGGATATCAAAAGGCAGATAATGTTCAATCTGGTGTTACTAGACTTGAAACTGGATATGAACTGAAAACTAATTCTGTTGTTGATAGACCACCCACCTTTGAACCAGGATTCTTTAAGGAAGATTATCTGTATACCAATAGTGGTGACCTTGATGTTCACAACGGTAGATTCTGCAAGACTCCTGAGTTTCCAAATGGAGTTTATGCATACTTTGTTGGGGTTACAACTAGTGGACAAAACTCTGCAAAATTTGCACCNGCATANCCATACTTTATTGGAAATAAATTTAAGTCTCAAGTAATAACAGACAATCTAATTTTAGATCACAAATTTGATTTCAATGGAAATGATCTTGTTAGAAATACTTTCCCATACAAAGTCAATGATCCAAATGCTGATTATGACTTTATTAATGAGTCATATGAAAGTTTTGAACAACTATCTACTGTAGATGCTGTTACAAAGGGAACTGTTGATCAAATTAANGTCATTGATGGTGGAGTTGGTTACTCTATTGGTGATAGAGTNAACTTTGATTTTGAAGGTACTGGTGGAGCTGGTCTTAGAGGTGAAGTTCAAGAACTCAAAGGTGCAGGAATATCTT
>NZAU01000119.1 GCA_002686215.1 Candidatus Woesearchaeota archaeon | reverse complement strand
AGAAGTATTTATAGGAGATTTAAGTTCATAAAAAAAGAGGGGGTGAACCCTCTTTGTGATTATTCGGGAGTGGTTAGTACCCATCCTGCCGTTTTAGGATCAGAAGTATCTGCTTGATATGCTGCTTCGTCCCACTGATAATAAGAACCCGCTGCAATCTGTTCATCAGTCAGAGTAGGTTCCGTGATAGGTGAATCCCACTGTGCTACCGTAGCATTAAGTGTCCAAGAACCAGCTGGTTGTGGTCTGATGAAGATGTCAGTAGAACCAACACCCAGTGTAGCAACATTACTCATGTAGGTATATCCAATACCTGCATAGTTTCCTCTAATACTACTGTTATAAGAGGTCTGCTTCCAGTTGGTATCGGCACCAAGGAGTTTCTGGCAGAAAGCAACACCAATACTTTCTACTTCATTGCCATTTGAATCAGTGAGGTCACTGTTGCTCACAACAATGACCTGGGTTACCACATTGTTTGAATCTAATTTTGCAAAATGAGCCATCTTTTATCTTGACTAGTTATTTTAGGTATTTATCAAGCTGGATACGCAATGATGACGATGCCAGCACCTCCTTGTCCACCACCACCTGGAATATTAGGTGATGTTTGATATCCACCTCCACCTCCACCTGATCCAGTGTTTATAACACCTGAAGGTGCTCCATTTGTAGCATCAGAAATTGGAGAACTTTCACCATCACCACCTATGCTATTACCTCCTGTTCCAGCAGTACCGCCAGTTCTTGCTCCTCCGCCTCCACCAGCAGCATAATACTTGGTAGATCCAGAGATAGAATATTGTACCCCTCCACCACCGTTACCACCAGTACCACCAGAATTATTAGATCCAACACTACCAGCACCACCGCCACCACCACCGGCAGTTGGTCCTGCTGATCCACCATCATTACCCCAACCATTAGAGGGAGATGCTACGTCTGTTCCACCAGGATGTCCAGAATCTCCAGATCCTGTGCCTCCAGGATTTCCATCACCTCCTCCACCACCAGAACCACCAGGTCTAGCATCATTATATGGAGCATTTGCAGCACCGCCTCCACCACCTGGTGCTGAAGCAATGATGTTACCAGTAGTGGTTGATACACCATCTTTACCATATTGAATAAAACTATTTGAGGAGGGATTAGGCGATGATCCTGCACCACCTGCACCAACAACAATAGAATATGAACCTGGACTTGGATTTACGGGTTTAGATGAACTATATTGTACAGCACCTGCACCACCGCCACCAGCATTAACTTGTCCTCCTCCTCCGCCACCACCAACTGCAAGGATTTCAACAGTGCTTATTGGACTGGTAATTGCAAATGTTCCAGAGTTAGTAAATGTATGAAGTATTTTACTTCCAACCTTAGATACATTACCACCAGTTGCTTTTATTCCTGGAGTTACCTCTGCAATTTTATATCTAACAACACAAATTCCAGAACCACCTCGACCTCCAGGACCATAGAAGTTAGAGTTTCCACCTCTGGTTCCACCACCACCACCTGAACCAGAGGAATATGTGCCGTCACCACCTCTTGCACCAGTGGTTGGTCCTACAACCTCAAATGGTTGACCCATNTGACCACCAGCACCACCTCCTCCAGGTGTTGCTGCACCACCAGCATTACCAGTGGGAGCACCACCACCAGAACCACCACCGGCACGGGTTACAGGATTTGTTGGTCCATATGCCCAAGTATTTGCTCTACCATTACCACCCACTGCACCAGCACCAGGACTTGGGGGAGCATTAGTACCAGCACCGCCAGCACCTCCGCCACCACCACCGTTGGCTTTTACATCTCCTCTGTTTCCTTGTCCACCAGCAAATCCATATTGAGTTAAAGTGCCAGATGAGATAGATGTTGGTTGACTTGGTGCCTGATTTGTTGGACCAGGAGCACCATGTGGAATTGGACTTGGGGAACCATATGATCCGCCTCCACCACCACAACCACCTGTCTGTCCATCATTAGCATAAACACTTGTAGCAGGTGTGNTTGGATGTGAGTTACCAGTGCCACCTCCACCACCACCCTTTGCAGTTATTGTTTCTGGTGATGGGTTTGTAAATACTGTATCTCCACCGTTTATTCCTCTTCTAGAATGATTCTGTGGATATCCACCTCCACCTTGACTTCCTCCACCTCCAATAGTAATTGGATAAGTAGCTTCCGCAACTGTATAACCGGTGACTTCTACAAATCCACCAGCACCTCCACCACCAGATCCATAGTCGGAGTTGCCTCCTCCTCCACCACCTCCTCCACCAATCAGGAGCATATCAATTTTATTACCATCAGTAANTCCTGNTGATAACGATGTTACCTGAAAAGTGTCTGTGGCATAAAAAACATGTGATCTGTATACAGTATCACCATCTACATATTCATTGATATCACCACCAGATGCTACCATTGCCGTTGATGGTCCAGCTGCTTGATTTACAGCATCAAGTCCAGTTGAATCTCCTGCTATGGCTNTGACAAACTTATTAACAAAGTCGTNTCCGTGATTAAATGCTTTGATACCCATAATCAGACATCCGTGTCGCCATTGACAATGAAGTTTACANCTGATCCAATCCCTGTTCCTCCTGAATCTGGGGCTTGAATTTCAACTGATAAACTATCCCTATCTGTCATCACNATTGGATATGTTGATTCAAAAAATGTTGTTTCATTTGGTGCAATGTCAATCCTCAAAAACCTGTGAGCAGTAACACCAAATCCTGTCTCAACTGGGAAAGTATCAGGGTTAACGTAGAGAGATACCCTGGCAGTTCCCANTCCAGTGTTGTGCATTATAATATTTTTAATATANGAGGTTGATGCAATCCCNACACCACCTGCAGTTGTGGTTTGACCAACAGTAAAAATGCCAACTGTTGTCACACCTGTAACAGAAACAATATCTAATAACTGGGTCTTTTTGAGCGTCATCTTACTGTTTTTTCTTTATTTAGATGAATAATGATGCAGTGACATCAAGAGAATCTCCACCTGCTGGAAGATTAGTTAAGTTTTGACCAGATCCAACAAATGATGTTGCAGTCACAACACCTGAAACATTTACATCACTAAATGCTGATAATACACCAACAGTTGTAATACCACTAANATTTACTGATCCTGTAAAAGTAGCAGCAGTGCCAGTAATAATATTGTCTGTTGACGCTACACCAGTGAGTCCAGTGCCATCACCTGTAAAAGCAGTTGCTACAACAACACCAGTAACATCTAATTTAGCACCAGAATCTGGAGTGGTGCTGGCAATACCAACCCTGTTATCTGAAGTTATACTTATATTAGATGGATTTGAGAATCTTGATAGGTCTCTTGCTCTAGACATCTTATTGTTTCTAGTTATTTATCAAGGGGAAAGCGAACCAATTTCATATCTTACAACTACAATACCAGAACCTCCATATGAACCATAACCGTAATTAGTGGGGTGAGGGCTAGGATATCCTCCTCCACCGCCACCACTTCCAGTGCCTGGTGTTCCAGGAGTGCCAATATAATCTGGTGGTCCTCCACCAGTGCCACCTCCACCTGATCCACCAGCAGCTCCAGCACCGCCNTATCCTGCACCTCCACCACCGCCAGCGTATGTTACTGCAATTCCACCAGCAATGGTATATGGTGCTCCATTTCCACCAGCACCACCAGCACCACCACCAGGATTTCCCATAGTGCCAGCNGTGGCAGCACCACCACCGCCACTGCCACCATAAGCATCTGGATGNGCANNANNTTGACCACCATCATTTCCCCATCCATTTGGGGGTGATNCTACATCTGCNGNTCCNGGNTGNCCACTATCACCTGGCGCACTANTTGAACTAGTAGGAGCATTGTTTCCATCACCACCAACAGATCCACCAGATTGACCAGCTTGTCCTTCTCCACCACCGCCACCTCCTCCAGGGGAAGTAACTGCGGATGGTAATGAGAGAACTGAGTTGCCACCTTGGAATCCTCTATTTTCTGGTGCCTGGGGGTGTCTTGCTGAACCTGCTCCACCTGCTCCAATTGTAACAGCGTATGATCCTGTTGAAATTGGTTGACTTGTTTTATATCTTACAAGACCTGCTCCTCCACCACCACCTAGAGAACCTCCTCCACCACCGCCACCAATTACAAGGTAATCAATGGTAGTAGAAATGTCTCCAAGATCTGTTACACTAAATGTACCTGAGGTAGTAAACACATGGGCACGATAAAATGTTCCACCAGAGTCTTCATATTCACCTATAATTCCACCAGTTGCTGTCATTCCACCAGAGGCACCAGGACCACCAGGATATGCAACTAAAACCATTCCAGATCCACCATGGCCACCCTGTTGTCCTGGACTACCAGAACCCAGACCAGTGCCACCTCCACCAGAACCAGAGTTTTGCCTAGCAGATCGTGCTGCTGGTCCTGAATCCTGAGCACCTGATCCTGCACCAGCCCACTCATATGTAGGAATATNAGNAGTNGGCATATTTGGACCTTGATTTGGTTTGGGAACTTGGGGAGCTCCACCTCCACCACCAGCATCATGAGAACCAGGGCTTCCAGCACCACCGCCTCCGCCACCACCAACCCAATAAGTTCCACTAGAACCTGGGTATCCAACTGATGAAATAGGATTTTGAAACGTAGTAGGCAACTGAATACCTAGACCACCTGGAGAACCATCTTTATCAGTTGCTGCAGGAACATTGGCACCAACACCACCAACACCACCACCACCTGCAGAACCAACATCAGGAAGAGTTGCACCTGTGCCACCAGCATTACCAGCACCATCTGATGGGGTATTTGAACCTGTTGATGCAACAACATTACCAGGAGANGCAGCACCAGGACCACCACCACCATATGATCCACCACCACCTGATCCACCAGAGGTTGCATTTCCATCATAGTGTGCTCCACCACCACCACCTGCCATTGTCACACTATTGAAGACAGATTGACCTCCGTTACCACCTGGTACGATAATTGTGTGAGTTCCACCAAAAGAACCTTGACCACCACCACCAATTGTGACTGTTTGAGGTCCTGGTGATATTGTTACATCATCATTTCTATAAAGTCTACCAGAACCACCTCCACCACCTTGCCAACAACCTCCACCACCACCNGCTCCAATAATAATAACTTCACATCCAGTTAANTCTGATCCTGATGTATTATTAAANTCACCAGTGCTAGTAAATGTATGAATGGTCATACCATTATAATAACTAACAACNCCACCAGTGGCTTNTATACCTCCAGAATCTGATGAAGNAGCAGCAGCTATGGCAGCACCAAAACCAAAACCACCCACACCNCTGGTGATTCCAGTAAAGATTGGCATTTGTTTTACAAAAAAGTCCTCAAAGATTGACATAATTACCTCCTATTAGGACAAGATAGTTCCATATCTAAATCCACCATTCTTAGTTGCAAAAGTTTTATAATTTGCTGCNGTTCCTGTGCCACTACCATTATAATGAATACCAAAAGTAATAATATCAACATCCTCTGCTGTTGTTGAGAGAGTNACAGTTGTAGCAGATCCCACTAATGCACTAGTGGTAAAACCAGATACACCACTTGGTGTTAATGTAACATTTGTTCCAATACCATTTCCTGCTGTTGTATTAGCAGTTCCAGCTGAGTCTTGATTGATTAAAAGGGTAACAGTGTGGAATGAATTCTTTAAAACAGGGAAGTTAGTGATTGAAACAACACCAACTGCTTTATTGCTATCTACATCGTGAGTGAATACAGTACCAAGTTTAGTATTCAAGGTCAGAATACCTGTTGTGATCCCTGATATTGGGTCAGCACCTGTTGCATAACTACCAGTATTTACAGTTTCAACAGAATTAGTGATGTCAACACCACCACNAAANGTTACAGCACTACCACTTTGTGCAGTAANAAATCCAACAACTTCAATACCAGATTGNGNTGTAATAATGCCAACAGCTGAAACACCAAGACCAACATGAATACTTTGTTGTGCTGTAACAATACCAGCAGCGTCAATATCACTTACACTTTCAAATGTAGATACCCCAGTTACAACCATCCCAGTAGGGAANCCAACAGCACCACCAGTTCTGTTTTTTATATTGTCAACGAATAACTGTGACATCTTAACTACTTTTTTAGTTATTTATCGTGCGGTGGCACCACCACCAAACAAGTCAATTGATGGCGCTTCTGCCCATGCTGCATAGATGTAAGTTTCTCCATNTACATTAGGTTCAACACCACTATCACCTCTGACTTTGAAACCATTACTTACAAAATCTATTCGGGCAGTGCCACTATACTCANCATTANTTGAGTTCCACTGCAAACCTTTATCAATAACATTAATAGGTCCTCTTTTTGAGTCATAAACCTGCCAAGGTTGCACAGCATCAATGTTCTTGCAAACGACAAGTGCAGGACGAAAACCTAAATCAACAAAGGGCCCGTCACCATCACCATTTCCCTCGTATACCCCAAATTTTTGTAGGCTAGGGACGCTGTGCCACGAATAGAATATGTATGTTTCATCAGACATCCACCAATTTGGATCACCAACAACCAACCCACTTATNGTTCCATCACTATTGAACGTGTGAGCATATGCTGCATTAGCTAGTTTAGCACGAGTTCC
>NZAU01000118.1 GCA_002686215.1 Candidatus Woesearchaeota archaeon | reverse complement strand
TTATAAAGAATACTGAGGGTCGTATTCTTTATGTAAACCCAAGTGACCTTGATGCTACTGACGCGATTGAGAATCAGGGAAACTCTTTAACAAAACCCTTCAAAACTGTCCAAAGAGCATTGCTGGAGGCAGCAAGATTCTCCTATCTGAGGGGCAGTGATAATGATATTATTGAGAAAACAACTATTCTTCTGTATCCAGGGGAGCATGTTATTGATAATAGACCTGGTTTTGCTATTAAGGAGGTAGCCGGAACTGCTAAGGCAGTCTCTCCTTCCGGAGCAGAAACTAACGCTGCTACTACTCTTACATTAACTACAAATTCTGTATTTGATTTAACTCAAGAAGACAATATTCTCTATAAGTTTAATAGTATTCATGGTGGTGTTATTGTACCTCGTGGTACTTCCATTGTTGGTCTTGACTTAAGAAAGACTAAACTTAGACCAAAATACGTACCTAACCCAACAGATACTAACTTATCTGGAACTGCTCTGTTTAGAGTAACAGGAACCTGTTATTTCTGGCAGTTCTCTATTTTTGATGGCGATCAAAGTGGAACTGTTTACACGGACAGCACTGATTTTTCATCTGCCAATACTGCTACACCAACATTTTCTCACCATAAACTGACAGTATTTGAATATGCTGATGGAGTAACTATTCCATCTGGATATCTTCTTAGTGATTTGTCCATGTATTATAGTAAGCTTTCTAATGCTTACAATACTGAAACTGGCAGAAACATTGACCAGAAGTGGCCAGCAGATCCACTTGGGTTTGCTGCCAAACGTCCAGAATTTGAAATTGTTGGTGCTTTTGCTGATGATCCCGTCAACATTTCCAACATTTTTTCTGGTGACGGTTCTACCCCTAGTAGTGTAATTACAGTTACCACCAGNACNGATCANAAANTNACATCTGGAACNCCAATTAANATNAANGGTGTNAGTGTNNANGANTANAATNTNGCNACCACNGTTCAAAATGTCANTGNNGCTANAACATTTACGTTCTTGCTNCCATTNGTTAGAAANAATCTNACNGCATCNCCNAGTGCTTCNGGNNCNACNGTCACNATTGAGACNGATACAGTNCANGGTGCTTCTCCATACATCTTTAACATCTCTCTGCGTTCNGTCTTCGGNATGAACGGTATGCACGCTGATGGTGCGAAGGCAACTGGATTCCGCTCCATGGTTGTCGCNCAGTTCACCGCTGTTGGTCTTCAGAAGGATGACAGAGCGTTCGTTAAGTATAATACAACATCTAGAGTTTATGAGGGAATTAGTGTATCTAAGGTGACTGGCGCTGAACTATCCAGTGGTTCTTCATCTACTGATGCTACTAAGGTTTATCACTTAGATAGTGAGGCACAATATAGAATTGGATGGGAAAGTTCTCATATTAAGGGATCTAATGATTCCTTCTTACAGATTGTTTCTGTCTTCGCCATTGGTTTTGCCTATCATTTTGATGGTAGAAATGGTGCTGACATGAGCATCACAAACTCCAACTCCAATTTCGGACAAATTTCTTTGAATGGTGTTGGATTTAAGAAGGATTCTTTTGCCAAAGATAACAAAGGATATATTACATCAATCATTACACCTAAAGCACTGACCACCAAAGAAGAAAAAATTGATTGGGTGGGTCTTGATGTTGCTTTGACTAAGAATGTTGGTATTTCTAGTCATTTGTATCTCTATGGTTATAATGATAGGAATTCCAAACCACCACATAAAGTACAAGGATATCGTGTTGGTGCCAAATTANATGAAAAACTTTCTTTTGTAGGTTCTGGAGTCACCTATACTGCTAATGTTGTGATGGTCGATAATGCGATCAGCACATCTGACATCACTCCTGCTCTTGGTGATATAAGTTCAGTAAAAGAATATGTTGTAACCTCAGTAAGTAGTAGTACACTCACTATTGGATCTCACAAAATTATCACAGGTGAAAAAGTCATACTTAATAGTGATGTTGGAGATCTTCCAGAAAATATTGAAGCACATAAAGTTTATTTTGCTATTAAGACAAGCAGTACGAAAATCAAACTTGCTTCTTCTTTGACAAACGCAGAAAATAATACTGCGATAACCATTTATGGAGGAGCAAACTTAAGAGTACGTAGTAGAGTTTCTGAAAAAACTGCTGGTGAAATTGGATCACCAATTCAATTTGATGCTGGAAATGGAAACTGGTTCGTCAAATCAACAGTAAACAATCCAGTCTTTAATGCGATTAACACTTTAGGGACCTCAGGTCTTGGAAATGTTACAAACAACACTTTTATTAACAGAAAAGAGGATTCTAGAAGTCTTGATGAAAAATTATACAAATTAAGAGTTGTTATTCCTAAGGAACTTTCAAACTGTAAGGAACCTGAAGAGGGATTTGTTCTTCAAGAATCTAGCACCACATCACTTAGATCTGATGCAGACTTCACTGCGACTAGCATCACAAGTTCTGATCCAGACTTTAACAGAAACCCAAGATTTATTAGCACCTGCTCAACGTCTGCTTCCACAGTAACTGTTGTTTCAGAAATTCCACATAATATTAAAGTTGGTGAAAAGATCACAATCAAGAATGTTACTAGCACAGCTAATACTGCTGGTGTTGTGAATAAAGGATATAACGGAGTCTTTACAGTTCTCTCTATTCCTAACGATAAAACATTCACTCACTCTACGATTGATNTTGACGGAATTACCCATACCGGCGGAAGTTTTACCAATAATACAAGCACCAGAACAANCACATCCTTACCAAGATTTGAAAGAACTGATTGGAAAGGAAATTACTACATTTATAGAAATGACGTAATNACTCCATATGTTGAGAACGTATCTGATGGCATTTATCATCTTTATGTTCTAAATGCTAACAACGCAATTCCCACAGAATATACTTCACATTATTATAGTCAAAAAGTTGATGATCTTTATCCTCAGCAAGATAGGGATAATCCAAATGACAACCCAGAATCTTCCAAATCTTTTGCTATGAGATCACCTCTTGGTGATGTTACTACAAGTGATCTTAAGAAGAGTCTCACAAGAGAATCTATTGATAGTATTCTTCCCACACTCGGAATTGGTCTTACTATTTCTGGTGTAACAACATCATTCGTTGGTGGCACGGTTGGTGTCGCTACAATTACTTTCCATGAGAATCATAACTTAAATGGAATTGTAACCTTTAGTGCTTTGGCAGGTGGTTCTGGATACGCGAACGGAACATTCCACAATGTAAAATTGTTTAATGATGGTACGTCTACTTGGGATGGTGCTACCGCAAGAGTTGTTGTTGCTGGAGGTGCTGTATCCAATGTTGTTATCACATCTGGAGGATCTGGATATGCGACCGGTGAGCAACTAGATTTTGATCCTGGTAGAATTGTCGGTGGTTCTGGTGCTGGACTGACTCTTAATGTTAGTGGAATTTCCACGGCTGTTGGTAATACAGTTCAATTAACTGGTATTGGAACTCATACTAGCAGTCACTACAGAATTACTGGTGTTCCTGCTAAAAATAAAGTTGCTATCGCACTTAGTAACACTGATCCAAGACCTATTCAAGGTCAGTATTTAATCAACATTGCTCCAGAAATTTCAGTTTCTAGCGTAACTACCACAGATAGTTTAGGAATTGCTACGTTTACAACTTCCGAACCACATGGTTTTGTAGTTGGTAACAAATTAACGGTTAAGAATAGTGTTGATGCTAGTCTTGGACATTTCAATGTGACTGGAATTACTACAACTACAGTGTCGGTAGATGCTGGTGTTGGTGCTGTAATTACTTCTCCAAAATATCTTCTTAAGAATGGTCTCTCCTCTAATGATCTAACATCTGATAAGGACGGTGAAAACTTAGGTGCTAGAGGTCTGTCATTCTACGGTAATGAAACTGCCGTTCTTCAAGATGATATTACTAGTGAAACTACGATTAGAGTTAATTCTATGACAGGAACAACTGTCAGATTTGAACTTGGATCCTATGTTCAAATAGGTAATGAGATCATGAGAGTTACCAGTAATGTTCTTTCTGGATCAGGTGGTGATGAAATTGCCGTTATTCGTGGTGCCATGGGCACAGTTAAGGAGAATCATTCTGGTGGATCACTGATTAAGAAGGTTGATCTCAAAGCGATTGAATTCCACAGACCATCATATTTGAGAGCATCTGGTCATACATTTGAATACCTTGGATATGGTCCAGGTAACTATTCTACTGCACTTCCTCAGGTTCAGATAAGATCACTGGACGAAGAAGAGGAAACTCTGGCACAAGCACAAGAGAAGAATTGTGGTATCGTTGTCTACACTGGTATGAACAACGATGGTGACTTCTATATTGGTAACAAGAAAATTAACTCTGCTACCGGTAAAGAAAAGACCTTTGATATTCCTATCCCAACTGTAACTGGTGAAGATGCTAGTCAAAACAGTGTAGTATTTGATGAAGTAATTGTTAAGGAAAGACTCATTGTTGAGGGTGGNAACTCTGGCAATATTCTATCTCAATTTGACGGTCCTGTTACATTTAATGGTGACACCAAGTTTAATGAAAATGTAACCATTGATGGCACTTTCAAACTTAATGGAAAACTTACTATCAGTGACACTACACAATCAACTAGTAAAGACACTGGTGCTGTAATTGTTGAAGGTGGTGTTGGAATTGAGAAGAACCTTCATGTTGGTGGTCAAGTTCATGGTACTACTTTCCATGGTGATGGTTCAAACCTCACTGGCATCGATCAGACTAGTCTTGTTGATGGTGGCGGTGCTACTAGAATTCAAGCAANTACTGGTGGTGTAACCNTAACTGGCAGTGTAGTAGCAGCTGGAGGTACATTTGGAAATATCCAGATCGGAGAGTCAACAGACAACACGATTGATACTTCATCTGGAAACTTAATTCTTGATTCTACTGGTGGCACAGTTTTTGTTAATGACGACCTTACTGTTGTTGGCGCTGTAGAAGTTGGTGGTAATGTTTCTGTTACTGGTGATGGTACTTTTACAGGAGATCTCGTTGCCTTCTCCTCTTCCGACCAAAGATTGAAAGATAATGTTGAACCTATTGAAGATGCTATCGCTAAGGTTTTAAGTCTTAGTGGTAATACATTTGAATGGAATGATAAGTCCGATAAAGAAGGACTTGACATTGGTGTTATCGCTCAGGAAGTCGCAGGTCTTGATTTACCAGGTCTCTATACAACTAGAGATGATGGATACATGGCAGTCCGTTATGAAAAACTTGTGCCTCTGCTCATTGAGGCAATCAAACAACTTAATGCGAAAGTTGATGAGCACCATAAATAACTAGAAAAGCATCCAGAGATGGCGAATTATAGAAAATCGTTTAATTTTCGTAATGGTGTTCAAGTTGATGATGATAANTTAGTTGTAAACGCTAATGGCTTGGTTGGTATCGGCACGACCGTTCCAACCGAGTCTTTGGATGTTAGAGGGACCGCAAGAGTTGTCGGTCTTGTTACTGCCTCTAGTGGCATCATCAAGAACTTAGAGGTAACGGGTGTTACCACAATTACTTCTGGTTCTGTAGGAAATCTGAACGTAAATGCAGCAGGTATCGCCACGGCTGTATCAGGTGTTGTCACTTATTATGGTGATGGTTCTAAATTATCAGACATTCCAACGTCACAGTGGACAGATATTGATGTTGGTTTAGGATTTACAAGTATCTACAATAAAGGATATGTTGGTGTATCTACCAACGATCCTAGAATGAATCTACAGGTTGGTGGTAACCCATTACTTACTGGCACACTTCCTGGTGGTGTTGGCATCAGTTCTCTGGGTCATATTAAAGCAACTGGTGTTGTCACTGCTACTCAATTTGTCGGTGATAAATTTACTGGTGCTGTCACAGGAAACATAAACTCTACAGGTGTTTCTACTTTTACTGATCTCAAAGTTGGTAGCAACATTACAGCAACTCTTGGTGTCATTACAGCAACAACATTTGTTGGTAATGTAACCGGAAATGTAACTGGTGATGTCGTTGGTATTGCCACAACTGCCAGAGGTCTGATAGGTTCTCCCAACATTACAGTTGGAACTATTACTGCTACAGAGATTACAGCAAACTCTGTAAACCTCCCAACCGCCGGTATTGTAACTGCTAAGACTGAATTAAATGTTGGTACAGGTGGCACAGTATTCACCGTATTAGATACTAACAAATCAGCATTTGGTTCCGCAAGTCCTGACGCCAACTTAGAAATCAGAACAGCATCTGGTATTTCTTCCGTTCATATTAGAAACACTGGAAGCACATCTTTACTTACACTTGGCCGCGGCGCACCAACGACAACTACATCAGGTGCTCTTCGCTTTGGTGGAGACAGTGCATTAAGTTACAGTGACAGCAGATCATTAGATCTTGTCAATCATGATTTAGGAAACCTGAAC
>NZAU01000117.1 GCA_002686215.1 Candidatus Woesearchaeota archaeon | reverse complement strand
TGTGATTCATTGGCATGAAAGTCTACTTTGTACTCATTGTACTTGTCATTTGGGTCATAAAGTGGATCAGATGGATCCTTTTGTCTAGGTTGAGACATATCTATTAAGTAAGAAAGGACGAAATTACTCTACTTTTTTGATCTGGGTCTTGAAGGGCAAATTTTGATGCTTTTTTGATGTTCTCCCTTAATTTACCATAACAACCTATATTTAGTTCCTCATCTTCACAAACAACAACATCAAAGCATTGCTCATCACTGTCTGCTACTACACTCCATTGTCCACCATATTCTGAGTGTGGGAAAGGAACAAAATGATCAATAATGTAGAGATACTTCATTGTCTCCTTGAATTACTCCTTAATTGTACTACTTTTTGAGTTTTCTGACAAGATACTCTGCCCATTCTTCCATCTTGTCAGGATGAATTTGAGTAATACCCCCTTCTTCAACTGCTCTCCTCATTGATTCCAGTTCCTGAGTCTTCAGTTTTTTCTTCTTGGGGTTCAGAGACATAGTTTCCAAAAGTGTCAGTTTCCAGATATTTAACCACATCTTCATAAGAAACACCAGCAGTCCTTGAAGTTTTGTAAGGGTTGTCTACCTTGGCAACCTCACCAACTGTGTTGTTCCATGCACGCTTTGATGCTCTATCATAGTTCTCTGTATATACAGGGAGATAGGCAAGCAATGCATTAGCAATGTTATTGACATGGTTCATATCATCTTTATTTACCGCATTGATAAGTTCTTCAGCCATAAACTCAACTGTTGAAATCTTATTAAATGCTTCCTCTAGGTTGTTCATCACTTCCCAGGTCTTGTTGTAATTCATTTGATTAAACTCCAGTTGACATCATTTTCTTTAGACATCCAGAAGTGATACCTTCCAGAGATAGAAGCAAGAAACATCTTCTCTTGATCTTCTTGTTCTACTTTACATGAATGTAGTTGATCCATCAAGTTATGGAAACGATTCTTTGCTCTCACACTGATGGGTTTCACTGTTACAAACTTAGTCTTCATAGGCTCGTAGAACCTCATCTCAAAAGCAACAAAGCAATTATAGACAAAAAAAAGCACCCTGTCAAGGGTGCTGTGACACTATGTAAATTGGTTTATGAGACTTGATACCTGACAATAATAATGCCAGAACCACCTGAATAACCACCATATCCAGGATATCCTCCACCACCTCCACCGCCACCAGTGCCATTAGCACCAGCGGAACCATGGGACGACTGATTTGCACCTGATCCACCACCATAATATGGAGCGGTGTTACCATTATTAACTACTCTATTACCCATTCCTCCATGACCTCTTTCTGGCATTGCTGTCCAGTTTCCACCACCACCTCCACCAGCAAATCCTCTGAAAGCAGGTGGATATCCATTACCTAAAGTTTGATCTGATGGAACATTGCCACCATAAGAATTTGGAAGTGGGAATCCACATACTACACCATAACCTCCTGGTCCACCATATGTATTTGATCCATTTGCAAGTCCATCTTCACCTGAGTCCCTGAAACCCCAGGGTCCATGTGATGATGCACCATCACCACCAGCGCCACCACCGCCAGCACCACCGCCACCAGGACCACCACCAGCAGCTGATCCACCACCTCTATATCCTTGATTACTTGGATCTGCTGCTCCTGGATTTTGAGCACCACCAGAGTTGCCAGCAGCAGATCCGCCACCACCAGATGCAACACCAGATCCACCACCTGCTCCTTGCCCTGGACCACTAGATCCAGAACCACCTTTCATAGCAGTAAGACCAAAACATGTAGTATCAACTCCGTTCTCATTTGTGGCACCACCAGCACCAATTACAAAAGAATTTGGTCCTGGTTCACAATATACTGAACCCTCAATGACACCACCAGCGCCACCACCGCCACCACCATCAGCACCACCAGTGGGGGCTCCACCGCCTCCACCACCGCCACCAACAGCGAAGTATTCAACCATTCCTTTACCACTATCAATGGTAAAAGTTTGTGAACCAGCAGTTGTAAAGTAGTGATACTTATAACCTTCTCTTGTGTCAGAGAAATCACCACCAGTTGCACTAATAAAACTAAATCCAGTCTGTACAATTTGTCTGATAAGAACGATTCCATCACCACCATCACCACCTGCCCAACTAGAACCTGGTGCGGGACCTGATCCACCACCACCAGATCCAGTAAATTCTACACCTGCATTTCCTTGAGTACCTGTGCCTGGACCACCATTACCATATCCACCTTTACCACCAGGTATGGAATTAGGATAACCACTTCTAGGTGTAAAATTGTTGTGGTCCCATGCTCCACCACCACCACCAGCACCAAAACATCCCTGAGGTCCAACAGCAGCTGTCCATGCACTTCTTGTTGGCTGAGGAATCAAAGGTTCTGTTACAGGTGCAGGGAATTCATTGATTCTAGTAAAAGCACCACCTCTGCCAGCACCACCTGGTGGACCTGTGTTTCCCATGCTGCCAGCACCACCGCCGCCTCCCCATCCACCAGAACCAGCATTTCCAGCATTTTTATTACCAGGATTAGCAAATTCTTTTACTAATCTTCCTGTTCCAGGATTATCACCTATTTGACCTGCATATCCTTCACGGAAAGGTCCAGGGGATGGTCCAGCTCCTCCACCACCAGAACCTGCTCCATTTGCTTCAGTATCTGTGTTAGGTCCATTAACACCCTGAGCACCACATCCACCACCACCAGCAATAACATATGTGGGACTTGGGGATGATCCAAATGTTGAATTATTTCCTTTCCTTGCAGCATCATCATTATCAGCATTACCAGAACCACCACCACCAACAACTACAGGATAATCTCCTGCATCTAATTCAATACCAGGCATCAATACAACGCCACCAGCACCACCTCCACCACCACCATTTCCATTAGGTGCTCCAGCACCGCCACCACCACCACCAACGACTAAAATATCAGCATATACTGGAGATCCAGTAACAGTGAAAGTTCCAGGAGCAGTAAATCCAAAGAACTTAAAATCACCAGATGCAACTCCAGCAGCTAATGGTGTTAATGTTGCACCTGATGCTGAACCACTACCATTAGAAGATCCTCCTCCACCACCAGCAGAGGGAACACCAAAACTAAAACCACCCATTCCTCTACTGATGCCAGTAAAGACTGGTTTTTCTTTCTTATGCCACTTATCAAACATTTTACTTACCTCCTATCAACCGTAACGGAAATCACCTGACTTGGTAACAAATACCTTGTAATTACTTATTGTTCCAGTTGCATCACCATTATAGTGAATACCATAAGTTACAATATCAAAATCCTCTGCTGTTGTTGAAAGGACAACAGTTGTTCCAGTGCCAACTAATCCCTCAGTGCTGAATCCAGAAACACCAGAAGGAGTGAGTGTGATGTTTGTGCTGACACCAACATCAGGAGTTGTATTTGCTGTTCCAGCAGAGTTCTGATTGTAGATAACAGTAACTGTATGGAATGAGTTGGTTACAACAGGGAAATTAGTAATTGATACAATACCAACTGTTTGACCTTGTAAGTCATGTGTGAACACTGTGCCAGTAGAAGCATCAAGTGTTAAAATACCACCAGCATAAGATCCAACATTTACCTTCTCTGCAGCACCTTTGATACTTGTGATGCCAGAGGTAACATGAATTCCAGACTGTGCTGTAATAATACCAATAGAATCTACATTAGTGACATCTTCATAAGTAAGAACACCACCAACAGATAAGTTTCCACCTACTGTGCTATTTCCAGTGATGTTAAGACTACCAGACCCACTAATTGTCTTTCCAGTAGGGAGGGTAGCACCTTGAGTCAGCTCAACTGCACCTGTTCCCGCCTCATCAATAACCTTATTTACCCTAATTTCAGACATTTTGCTCTAAAATCCTTTTGCTACTTGTTATTTATCAAAATACACCAAGTACATTGGTTGCCAATGCAGTGTTGGTCTTTACATGAAATGTTGCACCTACTGCAACATGAATGATACCCTCTCTGACAAATGCAACATTGCCTGAAGCAGAATCAGACTCAACAGTTACTGATGTTCCTGCACCAATNTNTACCTGTCTTTGGTGTCTTAAAGAACTTATTNAGTNNTGANGTTTGATCACTAGAAAGAGCATCAGCAAATCCACTGACACCAGTCAATTGAGAACCATCAATGGCAGGAAGTGTTCCTGTTAATTGACTGGCAGGAATAGTGCCAGATAAGGCAATATTTCCATCAACATCAAGTGNTTGAGTTGGTTGTGTACTTCCAATACCAACACGATCATTAACACCATCAAGTTTAAGAATACTTGTGTCTGCTAAATTGGCAAGGGATACTGCTCTGGTCATTATGCCAAGACTTTTTTCTATTTAGACGCAAAAAAAGGAGGGTTGCCCCTCCTTGTAATTTATTCAGGTGTGGTCAGAACCCATGCNGTTGCNGGGTCTGATTGATAATTACTCTCATTCCAAACATAATACTTACCTGCTTCTGTTTCTTCATCAGTTAGAGCAGGTGCTGCACCAGGATTTGATGGTGGTTCCCACTGTGCTACTGTGGTGCTAAGTGTCCAGGAAGCATAGGGTTTCTGTGGAACAAAAACATCAGTTGAACCAACACCTAGAGTAGCAACACCACTCATNNAGGTATATCCAATACCTGCATAGTTACCTCTAATTGAATTATTGTAAGAGGTNTGCTTCCAGTTGGTATTNGCACCAAGGAGTTTTTGACAGAAAGCAACACCAATGCTTTCTACTTCTGTTCCATTGGAATCAGATGTGTCATCATTGCTCACAACAATGACTTGAGTTACCACATTGTCTGAATCTAATTGTGCAAAATGAGCCATCTTTATATTTGACTAGTTGTTTGTGTTTATTTATGTGGGATATGCAATGATAACAATACCTGAACCACCAGCACCACTTTGTGTCAGTGCAACTTCAGAACCAATAGAACTAGAACCGTGGTCTCCACCACCACCGCCTCCACCTCCACCAGTGTTCATTGCACCAGGGGTTCCATTATATGTTGGTCCAGTTGTGGAAGCACTGGCTCCAGCGCCACCACCATGAGTTGCAGTTCCTCCAGTATAAGGACCACCTGATCTGTAAGGACCAGCAGAACCACCACCTCCACCTCCAGCATATCCAGTGGAAGTTCCAGATATTGTTAAGTTTATACCAGCACCACCAACACCACCATTGTTACTAACAGAATCAAATCCTGNTTGTGTAAATCCACCACCACCACCTGATCCAAAGTTAGGTCCATTATCACCACCAGGATTACCTTGATTAGTTACAGTTCCTGGATAACCTGGGGCATCAGGACTCCATTTATTTCCTGCACCACCAGATCCAGCAGAACCACCACCTGATGAACCACCACCAGAACCACCTTCTAGACCATCTTTACCACCACCAAGAGCTCCACCACCACCACCAGATGCAACAAGTGTTGGTCCAAAGGATGAAATATTTCCATAATTTCCATCTATACCTGGACCATGTGGAGCAGCACCACCACCTGCACCAACAGTAACAATAACATTACTTGTTGGGAGAGTTATTTGAGAACCTTTTGCAGTTCCTGGCATTGCAGGATCAGATGATAAAAGACCACCTGCACCACCACCAGCAGCACCATCAGCACTTGTATTAGGAGCAGCACCTGCACCACCACCAGCAACTACAAGATAATCTGCATTTGTGATTGGACTTCCTGTGGTATTNGCAAAGACACCAGAACCTGTGAAGACATGAACAGTTTTACCTGCCATTGGTGATGGAGAATCAGGAGCAAATGCTGTGATACTGCCACCAGTTGCTGAGCGTCCAGTGATTCTTCCTATTTGATAGCGAATAATAACAATACCAGCGCCACCTGCACCACCTCTTCCTGGGGTGGCGTTGGGGTCAGCGGTTCCACCTCCACCTCCACCACCAGTTGACTGCTGTCCATTTTCAGCATCAACATCATTTAATGCGTTACCAGCATTACCACCTCCACCTACTCCACCAACCTTAACTGGTGGTCCATTAGATCCACCACCACCACCACCTGAGAACCATTGATATTCATTAGTTGCAGGATTTATTGCTCCAACACCAGTAAAGTTAGTGTTAGTGGGACCAGCAATAGCAACTTGAACACCAGGACCACCAACTGCTCCATATGGAGGAGGACTACCAGCTCCACCAGCACCTCCTGCACCACCACCAGCAGAACCAAAATTACTTCCTGGTGAAGGTCCACCAGGATAACCCTGAATTATGGTNTATGGGTTTGGAAGTGCTGCTGCATTAAGAGCAGGTCCTGGTGTTGTTGGATTATATCCATAACCAACAGCAGGTCCTCTGTAAGCAATACCACCACCAGAACCACCTGAGTAACCATCAGTTTCAGCATTAACTGAGGTTCCCCTTCCCATTCCTCTACCACCACCCTTGGAGGTGATACCTTGGGGTGCTGATGGGGGACCAAAGTATGAATCTATACCTTGCATCCCATCATCACCTTTAGCATTGATTGGTTCAGGTTGTTTACAATCTCCACCAGCTCCACCAGCACCAACAGTTACAGTATAAACACCTGAACCATTACCACCATCTGTTGCTACTGTGAAGGATGGATTTCCTGTGACCATNGGGTGACCACTAAGATTGGTTCTTAAACCACCTGCGCCTCCACCACCACCATAATATCCTCCACCGCCGCCACCACCGCCAGCAACTACAAGATANTCAACAGTATCACCAAAATCACCAATAGCATCTACTTCAAAAGTACCAGATGCTGCAAAAACATGTGCTCTATAAACNTCACTTCCTGTAGTGTAATCACTGACTACACCACCAGATGCTGTGTGCCCTTCGCCAACAACAAACTGAGTTCCACCTCCACCTTCACCAAAAGAATTTCTAAAATATTCTAAAAGGTGTCCATCTGTTTTGTGAAGTCCTGGACCTCTACTCCTTGATGATCTTACTCCCATGTCTGATCACCTCAAGTAATGTCAGTGTCACCAAGGATTTGGAAGTTAATGGCACTTCCAATACCTGCTCCTCCAACTGTGGCTGCTGGTTTGGTTACATCTACAACAATTTTTTCTTGATCTGTTAGAACCAATGGGTAAGGCATCTCAAAGAAGAAAGTTTCATTTGAGCTAAGATCTACTCTTGATAATCTATATGCAGTGGCACCATATCCTGTATTGACTGCCTCACTGCTTGGATAAACATACAGTCCAGCAGTTGCAGTTGCAAGTCCAGTATTATGCATCACCACACCTCTCAGGTATGTGGTTGATGCAATGCCAACNCCACCAGCAGTTTGGGTGGTTCCAACAGTNAAAATACCAACAGTGCTAAAACCAGTGACTGCTTGGATTCCCAATAATTTTGTTCTTTTAAGTCCCATTGGTATATGCTTTAGAGTTATTTAGTTAAACAGGGCAGCATCAAGTTCATTAAAACCTGCAGGAATATTTAGGTTTGTAAGTGCAGATCCATCAAGTGCAGGTAATGCTCCAGTAAGATTGCTGGAGTTCAAAGTTCCTTCAAAACTTGTGGCAGTAGCAACACCAGTAACAATTACTCCTGNCTGGAATGTTGGAGCACNAGTTCCTGCATGGTCAGTAAAAAAGTCTGCTCTAATTCTGCCACCTGNACCNGAAATAGGTGTGANACCTNNAGTTGAAAGACCTAANATATCTGGAATAAAGTCATCACCATCAGCAACAATCAGATCCTTNNTNTCTGCAACAGCAACTTCAGNATACTGAGTATATGCAANATNTGCTGNTGCNGGTNNATCAATAGTTATATTGTCAGTTACTGTAAGAACNNTNTCAGTATAGTAAATGACCTCNANACCATNAGTNCCNTCACCTAATGCTGTTCCAAGTCCAGCACTTGCAACACCTTCAAGGTTNGAACCATCNCCATAAAACTCAGTAGCACTTACAATACCNGCTACATTTAATTTTGCAGAGGGTGTGGTTGACCCAAGACCAACTCTATTATTTGATGCATCAACAGTAAAATTTACTGGGCTACTAAGTCTTGATAGGTCGCGTGCTCTTGACATCTTATGACTTTTTTAGTTATTTATGACCCGTAAGCCATCAATCTGTTTGAATCAATGGTCCCTGATTCATAGAATAATGCAGTACCATCTTGTCTACAAAGTTGAGTGATACCACCGCCACCAGCACCAGATTGATGATATGCCCAAACATGCACTACACCATTGAGGTTTGAAGAAGTAGTATATAAGAATGATTGTCCATCAGCATATTCCGCCCAACTTCCAGTTCCTTGGTTGCCATTTCCACTTCCATAATATTTTATGTTGATAGCGCTTGCAAAATAAATGTCTACTCTACCCCAAGAACTACCTCTACCAACTCCAATGCCACCAGTTGNAGTTTGAAGGCATGTATTAAACAAGGNAGCTGATTGTGGAGTNATCAAACTATTATCAGTTGGAGCAACACTACCATCATTAGTAATTTGAGTTTCAGTGCTTCCATCATTAAGTCTTACACCATAATTACCATCCCAACTGCCGCTATTAGCTGATGTTCTGATTGTAACTTGAACAGAACCTGCTGGAAATGATGGTCCAGAACTAGCTAAAGCAGTGCCTGTTCCTCCCCCACCCATTCCAAGCATAGAAAGGATGGGAGATTCTTTAATTGTTGGATATACTAAAAGTGACATCAGTTATCCTCCTCAAGCAGTCTTGGTCTGGTTGCCAATTATAGTAAAAGTATCAGTGCCTGTTTTAATTATGGTAAATGTATGAATATCTATACCTGAGCTTGCATCACTTGGAGCACTACCACCAACCCAATTCACAGTTCTATTAGNACCACCATTGATTGTCACATTAGGAATATAACCAGCAGAATTTGCTTGGATGATAAGTGTTACTACAAGACTTTCTCCATTAGACATCTTNCTGTCTAATGTAGTTGNTGAATTATATCTAAAGTTTGGTNNTGNTGTAGTAGTTTCATTTGTTTGAAACAGATGAANACAACCTTTTTCTAANTCAATATTATTATTATCACTCAATTTACCAGAAACAACATCCACTTCCTCTAACAACATTTTTTGGGTAGTCAAACCACCCCTTGCAGTAACAATACCAACAGAATCTACATTTGCTACATCTTCATATGTCAGAAGACCACTGAAAGTGGCAGTTGTACCATTGATAGACCCAACAGTAATGTTTGGTGTGCCAGTCAGACCCTGCGCATTAGTGGCAGTGGTAGCAGTGGTTGCAGTGTCAGCATTACCAGTTAAATCACCAGTAACATTACCTTGTAATGCACCCTTAAAGGTAGTGGCAGTAGTCACACCAGTTACAACTGCACCATTAGGGAACAGAGGAGCACCTGTGGCTGCCCTATCAACAATTCTATCAGCTCTAATTCTGGACATCCTTCTAGAATCTTTCTAGTTATTTAGACAGATTGATGGTCAGGTAGTTCTGGCAAAAGGTCAAAAGATATAATGGTCCTATGTTTCCTCACTTGATTAGGATGTACAAAGTGTAAGGTATATGATGGAGAGATAAAAATTGTTCCCTCCTTTACACCTTGTGGAAATGCAAGAGTTGTAGTATCAGATCTTGGGTCTTGCCATGGTGCTACAAAACAGGTGGGAGTATGCACTTTAGGGTCATATTCAACATACAATATACCTGTGAATCCCCAACTTCTATGGTTGTGAATAGTCTGTTGGTCTCCTTTCTGATATCTGACTGCCCAACAGTCAGTCATACTACAACTTACACCTGCCTCTTGTACAAACTGCCATAACTCATCTTTTATAAGTTCTTGAAAGAAACGAAGATATGTCTTCTTATTTGTTTGTCTATCAGTCTCAAAGGTTTGAAGAGAAGTTCTTACAAACTTCTCCTCCCTCAGTCTCTTGAGTAAACCTTTCTTCTTGAACTCCCAGTCTTTAATCTGATACTGATAGGTAGGATATTCAAAAAGTGGTGCCTTCATCTTGATCTATCCCATGCACATTGTGCTCTTTGTCCATCCTGAAGAACATAGTGGAAGAAGATTTGATGATAATAGGGTTCAACACTCTTACCAAACACTTTCTTTTTCTTACCAGGCATTGCTTCACGCCAATGAGGACGTTCACAACCTTTGTAAATTACACCATCACCAGGTTTAAGAACAAGTGACCTTTCTTCACCAGGAACAAGAACAGTTGTCTTCTTCTTATCTGTGTAGGTATCTGGTGTCTTAATAATGAAAGGCCAATCAGCATCTTTACCTTCAAGATTGGTGCCTATGTGAATTGAGACAGAGATTTCACATGCATCTCTATCAGCATGTTTTGTCAGTTCCTGACCAGCAAAGTAATACCTGTCATAATAATAGGTATTGTATAACTTACGACCAATCTCTTTCTCAAGTTTCATTCTAATGTCAGTATGTGCCTGACGATATTGTGGATGCCAATATCTTGCAATTGAACCTTCTACTTGATTTTCAACTTCATTATAGGTAAAGTTCTCTGGATTTTTGTCAAAGTAATTGTATTGTCCTTTCTTTTCAGGTACAGGATGATACAATTTTTCTGAGTCATAAAGGTTTTTTACAACCAAATACCCATTCTTTTCAAAACTATCATTACGTGTCCAGGCAGTTCCTGTGTTTTGTCTCTCTTGAAACAACAACTGCAGTTCATTCATTTGTTCTGCCATGTCTACCTCACTTCCAACGTGGTCCAACAGTCCATCCAACAATGGACTTTCTAGTACCCTTAGTTACTTTCAATACTCTGTGTTGTGTGCGTGAGTCAAACAATACAATAGTTCCTCTCTTACGTGGAACAATATAACTATTGCCTGCTTCATCTAACAGTTGCACATTGCCTCCCTCATAGTCATCAGGGTCAGAAAGTTGCATTGCAAAAGACAGTTTACGAACCATCTCAATATTCTCATTCACAAAGTCTTGACCCATGCCATCCACACGATTGCCAACACTTACTGGTTTATATTGTGTAGCAAGTCCAGCATCATTGTGCCATCCATAGAACTGACCTTCTTGATACCTGGTGTATTGCATTGACTCTCCATCAATACATCGCAGATCATACAAGAAGTTCTCTCTGTTTGCTCTCTGAATATAATGCCATAAGAAACCACCAACCCAGTGAGTGGTAGGAATCCAAGAATTTTGTGAGTTACGCTTTTCTTTATTCAGGGCATCTCCATGCAACTTGGAGTCACCCATTTGTTCATCAAACTTTTCAGATACATCTCTTTCAATGATGTCTACGATGTCTTCTGGTAAGTCAGTGAAGTACCAAATTGATTGATATGCCATTCAGTTATGATATATTCAGTGATAGTATATATCAGATTTTACAGGGTGTCAATTATCTTGCGTTGGACTGTCCACCATACAAGTTAAATGCTGGTGCCTCTGCCCATGCTGCATATATTATTGTTTCTGCACCATTTTGAGCACTACCACTATCTCTTAATTTGAATCCATTAGAGAGAAAATCTAATCCAGTGTTTGCATCTTCAGAACCAGAAAGGTTGGGATACAAAACTTGAGTTACGGCATTATGAGGATTTCTTGTTCCATCATAAATTTTCCAATCATTACTATTTTCATCTACGTTTCGAACCATTACCATAGATGGACGGAATCCTAATTCTATGAAGGGTCCATTGGTGGATTCGTTTCCTTCATATGATCCAAATTTTTGTAGGCCAGGAACGCTGTGCCAGTGGTATGAGATGAAGTTTCTACTCACTCTATTGGTATTATTATAT
>NZAU01000116.1 GCA_002686215.1 Candidatus Woesearchaeota archaeon | reverse complement strand
ATAAAGTTTACACCCATTCTTGATAGTCTTTCTTTTTCCATGTTAAATAAAAATTTAGATTGACCTAGATATGATAGTGGATAGTGACCATAGATTGTTCTACCACGAGGTGCAGTAGCAGGGTCATCTTCACTAGCAAGTTCTAAGTGATGATTGTACACATGAGCATAACAGAAATGTGCAGAACCAGACAATGCCATCATCATTCTAGAGATTACGAATCCAAATCCTTTAGTGTGACTTAGTTCGTGACCATAGATGATTCCGATACCGATAAAGATACCAGATGATAATGTAGCACCTATTAAGTTAATGCCTGTTATACCTTCGTACATTGGTATTAGTCCGAAGACCATTGTTAAAAGTTCGCCTTCAGCTCCGCCAAATGCCATATAAGAGTAAACTCTATATGCCATGACTAACTGAAATAATACGAACACAGGTAGCATGAAATACATTGTTAGATTTTGAAATGTAGACCAACCTCTAGTGTTGCCTTCACTATCATATCCAACGCCTGTTGTTTCAAATTTGGTTGCTATATCAACAAGTAAACCTACAAATAGTAAGATTACACCTGTCCAAGCAGCCATACCACCTATTAGAACGCCAGCGCCTGCAACAATAATTAATACTGGTGCAAGTAAATAGCGTGCATTAAGTAATAAGTTTCCCATTTGATTTTTCCTCCTATCAAAATGGTTACATTCTAGAATTGTATCGTAAGGAAGACTGATTGTCAATGGTGATTCATTGTTCAGCCAGGGACGATAAACGCCTTTTCTAGAAGTCTGATTATATTTAGTATTTTAGGAATGTATAAACTGAATTTTTTTAAATAAAAACAATATGTTAGTTTATTAGTGGATACTAAAATATCTTTATGAAAGGTCCGTTTAAATCGCTAAATTCTTTTTTAGCTCCAAGGTATAATGTTTCTAGCCATTCTTTAAATTTTTTCTTCTGTGAAATTTTATAATAAATTTCAATGTATCTTAAAGTAAATAATTTAGATGTGATTCTTCCTAAAGCGTTTGGGTCTTTACCACAATTTTTTAATCCGTATTTTAAGTTTTTTTCAAAACTAGATTTTTTATTACCCAACTCAAATGGAAAATCATAATCTACTTTTTCACCATCTATTTTATAGTCTTTAATTTGATTGAAAAAGTCTACCCAAAATTTTATTTGTGCTTTACTAAAATGGCCATTAATACTTATCATTGGGTCTTGCACAATTGAGGGTGGTGCTTGTAATCCTAATTTTGCTAAAAATGGGTCTATCGCAGCTGTTGAAGCTTTGCTTAGTTTTGCACCACCACCTTGAGGTGTCAAATCCGTTTGAGGTTTTGTTGTTGGTTTACTATATCTAAAACTTCTTACTTGTACACGAATTTGGTCATTATTAGCAAACATTCCGAATGAAAATTCTCCTGTATCAAAAAGAGGAGGATTTGTCATATCTAAATCACATTTTAGAGTTCCTGGTTTTAATCTATATTTTATTGTTTTATTTGCCCCCATATTTGCTTCTTCAAGTTTTGCCTCTTTAGCTGATTTTGCAAGAGCTTTTAATGATATGGGTATCATATCTTTTTTAGTTAATAAATCTGCCATGTACTGATTCAATAGAATTAATTTTTCATCTTTTGGAAGTGGGCGGTCCGAAATATCTTTAATTTTGCTTCTTATTTTGGACTCCTTATCTTTTTTTACCATTATTATATCCATAGGATTCCACCTGTCTTTTGTAGACACGCCCATTTTTTGTGCAGCTAGTTTTTCAATAAATGGCATGATACCTTCATCTCTACTATATGTGTATCCTCTATTATTACCTAGATATTTTTTTAGTGCTTTTGCTTGTAATTGATAGTGTTGATACCACATTGCTGGCATATCGGGATAGGCATTCTTTTCTATGAAACCTATTGTTGGTTCTTTTCCTTTTTCTATAAAACCTTCAAAAAATAGCCTAGAACCATTTTCTTGCATTTTAGTATCTTTTGCTGTAGCCATGATACTATTTATATTAAAGGAAAGGAAAACCTATGTCAAGCTTTTTTTATAGTTTAAAATCTGAGAATTTTTCGTATGCCTGTTCAGGCGTTTCTTGTGGTTCTGCTGATTGATTACTATCAACAATGTTTTGAGCTGAGGCGTCTACATCAAACAATCTCATTTTAGAACGGTCAACACCTATCATAAATGCACGATTTATAGCAGGGTCACCAAATCTATTCTTTAATTGTTTAACTTTAAATTGACCTAAAGCGTCTAGGTCTGAGTTAGTCATTATAGCAAACATAAAGTCTGCCGTTGCTGGCAAACCAAAACTTTCAGATGTATCTTCAAGACCTATATCTGTTGATACAAAACCTGACCTGGTCGTTTGAGTAGCAGAAAATATCGGCACATCAAATTCAACAGCCAGGCCTCGTAACTCTTCCGCTATTGCTTTGATGTAAAAATATGATGAGATATTTCCACCTTTAAATCTGCTACTCGCACAGATATTGAGGTAATCTATGAATACGACATCAGGTTTAAATGTTTTCTTTAATGACAATTCGTTTAGTAATGCTCTAAAATGACCACTATGAGCAGACGCTGTAGGATATTCTTTGATAATTAATTGACCTAAAGTTTTGTTTTTTAGTTTATCCATTTTATTATCATATAACTGTTTAGGCATGGCGTGTAAATCATCTATGGTAACATCAAATAAATTAGCGTCAACTCTTTCTGCAATTCTTTCTTCTGCCATTTCTAATGTTATATACAATACATTTTTACCTTCGGTCAACCAATGAGAGGCACAATGACACATAAACAATGATTTACCAACACCTGTACCTGCAAGTGCAATGTTTAAGGTTTTACTTGGCACACCGCCTTTTGTAATCTTATTAAAATATTCTAAATCAAATTTAAATCTTTTTTCTCTTTTATGATAGAACTCAAATCTAGCTTCAGCGTCATCTACATAATCGTGACCAATATGTTGGTCAAAAGATACAGCAAGAGCTTCTGATAAGATAGAAGGTATTGCCTCTGGATTTTGTTTCTTATCTTTGCCATCTAGTATCTGAATACCTTTTAGAACAGCATTATGAACTGCACGGTCTTTACAAAACTTTTCTGTTGTATCATATAACCATTGAGTTTCAACTTCTTTCTTTTCAATACCATGAACTAACTTTTTAACTTCGGTAATTTCATCTTCGTTGATATCTTTTCTTTGATTTAATTCTACAAGTATTGTTTCTTTTGTAGGTAAGTTTTTATACTTGTTTACAAAACTATTGATTTCTTGAAACAAGATAGTTTCAAATCTATTAGCAAAAAATTCTTCTTGTAGAAAAGGTAAAACCTTTCTAGTATATTCTTCATTATAAAATAAATTACTTAGTATAATTTTTTCTAATCTTTCACTCATTTACATCCTCAAACTTTAAGAAGTCCATTTTACCTGTGGCTAATTGTTCTTCTACTAACTCTATCAATATATCACCAATATAATCTATAAACTCTTGTGTATCATAATCAACATCATTAGGATTTTTTAAAACATTGTAGTCAAATATGACTGACATTTTTTCATCATCTTCTACTGGTTTAAAACCTACATTGCCGTATTTAAAAATTATGTCTTTATAATCACCTTCAACTAACTTTATGCAAGTATAGTCATCATCAGGTCTTTGTGCAAAGACATATCTTTTATTCTTCTGTTCCGTAGGTGAATTTTTTTCTTGTGTACTCATCAATCTTATCTAATATTTCTTTTTTAAAATATTTTTCAGGTTCATTATTAATAGTTTTTGCATACTGTTTACTGCCATCTGGTAATTCATATCTTGTAGATACTTTAGAAAAAATACCAGCTTCTTCTGCAAGGTCTAATAAACCATAATGTTGGTCTAAACCTTTTGTATAAGTTAGTCTAACATCTACCATGGCATTTTCTTTTGTAATTCTTGACTTGTAATTTTTACAATGCACAATATTACCTACAACTTCTGTACCATCTTTTTCTTTTTTCTTGCCAAGATAGACAATACTTGAAGCTGCATATTTAAGACCAGAACCACCACCCATTTCTTTTTGTGGGAACATAGAACCAATTACATCATAAGTATGATTGGTCATTATCATTGGTACTTTTGCTTGACCTAGTTTTAATGTTAAAACTCTAAATGCTGATTTAACAATTTGACTTCTGGTCATATCTCTAGTTTCTTTACCCTCTGCTGTATCTTCCATTTCTTTTGTTGTTGATAACATACCTAAAGAATCTAATACAAACATAATAGGTTTTCTTTTATCTTTTTCTTGTTCTAGATACTTGTCAATAATTTTAATTGCTTGTAATCTAAATTCTTGAACTGTTGCTACAGGCATGATTACAACTCTTGAAGAATCAATACCTCTTTTTTCTAGCATATCTTTTGATACGGCGTTTTCTGATTCAAAGTAAATCACGCCAGCGTCTTTGTCTTTATCTAGAAAGTGTTTACATATACCTAATGCAAAAAATGTTTTACCTGTTGCAGCTTCACCAGCGATTGCTGTAATTCTACTGCCTGGTAAACCACCATAGATACTGCCTGATAGTAAAGCGTTGAAAGCATATGAACCTGTGTCAATAAAACTTTCTACATCACCACCGACAACACCTTCACTAGCTAGACTTGCATATTCGTTACCTGTTTCTTTGATAACATCTTTTAAAAAGTCATTCATAATTTCACCTCAATGATTGGAGTATATACCATTTATCTTATAATGTCAATGTTGGTTGAGTTAGTCCAGACTTCAAGCTCTGTTCTTAACCTGTTGTCTGTTTTTAGATTGTTATATCTATTAGTAGCTTTCTTTTTCCACCACTTAATAAGATTTTCCACTTCATATTTATCGTAATTATCCTCTTTGATAATTTCATCAGTTTTACCATTTACGATATCTATATAGTTTCTAATACCATAGTTAGATACATAATATCTTTTTCTTTCAGTAAGTTTTTTTGCATTTTCTAGGGTATCTTTAAAGTTATCTAAATCTGTTCCGTCTAAGGACCTTTTTATCAATCCTTGTATTGCTGTTGTTAGTTTTAATTTTTTACTTGAAGCGTCTTTTGGTATTAAATTACCAACTCTGCTTTCAACATAATCAACAAGTCTTTTCCAAGGTTCGCCATGCATTAGTGGTGTAAAATCACTATCACTTAAACCTCTATTTTTTAAAATAGGTTTCATACCATCATATTGACTTGATGACTTACTACTACCATACAAACTTGTTGTTTCAAAATAAACTAAATTCATATCATATTTTTGATTCATTCTTTCTCTAACATAATGACTGCAACATAAGGCAGCTAATAATTTACCACCTAGATAATTAAAACCAAATGGTTGAGTAGGCACAATAACAAAACCCATGATTGATGTTTTATTAAATGATGATAATTCAGGAACATTTCCTAACAATTCATTTCTAGGTTTCATATTAATTACAGGTGAGGCAAGTCTAATAAAACCTACCCATTTGCCAGTATTTTTTTCTTTAACTGCTAATCTTAAATTTTTACCAGGTACACTTGTCATATTTGTATGACTTGAAATAATATTTAAACATGAATCAAATGTTTTATTATCAGGTTCTTCTATNACAAAATCCATATCTTCTGGCGACATTGTGTAATCATTAAATAAGTCTTCTTCAAATCCCATACCAGGCAAAGCAGTAGGCATATGTTTTATTTGTTCAAGTTTTTGTTCTAACATATATTCATCTACTCTACTAAAATTTTTAAAGTAGTCTGATATGGCCTCTGAACAATGTAATGCTTCTTTTCTTTCTAATGTTTTCATCCGAAAAATAACTCCAGATTAGCTTCTTCTTCTACTTTCCACCCAATAGAATTTAATATAAAACTTAGAGGGTCAATAAATGTTTTTTGAAACTGTGTATCATAATCTATGTACTTGTCTAATTCAAATTCGTGTGGTAATCTACCCATATAACTTACAACATCAAACTTAAATGGATTTGGGTCTTTGAGTTTTACAAACTTAATCTTATCACCTTCATTTATGTAAGGATATTTGTACGCTAGTTTTAATCTTTTAATATGATGATTATAAATTAAGGCGCCTTTAACATGAATTGGTGTGCCTTTTTTAAATATACTATTTGAATCATAATATCTTTTTATATGATTACAAGACCTTGGAAAAGATACTTGTTCAGCCGTCATTTTACTAAATTCTTCTCTAAAGTCAGCAACAAAGTTTTGTAAATCTTTTTCTGTTGATGTCATAATTAAATTAATCGCCTCTTTAATTTTACTACGACACACTTCTGGTGTTGATGATTTAATAGCTTCAATACCCATAATTTTAAGTTTAGGTTTTGCAAGTCTAACACCTTCATCATCTAATACATTTAACATATATCTTTTCTTTGCTGTCCAAATACCTTTGTTTGCAATAACTTCTCGTTTCATCACCATTGCATTTTTAAATGAGTTAGTATAATCAGATAATTCAGCAAAACATTTTTCAATATATGGTTCTAGTTTTTGTTCACATACTTTATTTAAGAAATCTACAACTTCATTATCTGATTTATCTTTACAAGTTTTTTCTACAAGTTTATCTAACACTAGATAAATTGAATCTGTATCTGAAGCTACAACATAATCTGCTTTACCCATAGTCTGTAATACACCATTTAGATATTCATTCATTTTGTTTTCAATAAATCTAATAATAAATTGACCTGCTGTTGTAATAGCACTTGCCTGTCTAACATCATAATATCTAAAGTATTGGTTACCNACTGCACCATAAGCTGAGTTTAATGCAATCTTTCTTGCCCATTGAATATTATGACATCTAGCTATTTCTTTTTTTAATTCTTCTGTCTTATTTTTTTGATATTCTTTTTTAGCTTTCAACATTCTTTTTTTGTAAATAACTCGTTCTTTGTACATTGTTTCAATCATTTCAGGAAGAAAACCTTGATTATCATTTTTAAATGTTGCACCATTTGGTGCTATACAAGCACCTTCTGTTTTTAGATAACCTAATTTTGCTTTACCATAAAGTAAATTATTTACAGATATGCCTTGTGATTTTACACCTAATATTTTTTCAGGTGATATGTTATATTGTACAATGATATGAGGATATAGAGAATTGATATCAAACGATACAACCCACTTATGCATACCTTCTAATGGCTCTTTTACATAAGCACCTTCATACTTAGATTCTTTTACATGGTCTTCTCTAGGTGGCACACATATTTTTTTACTCATTAAATGGTTTGCAATTAAAGTATCCCAAACTCTTACTTGTGAAAATATATCATCATAGTTTACTTTACTTTCATATGCAATAGTCAATGCTAATTCAATAAGACCTAACTTGTCTTCTAACTTATCAACAATCTCAACATCTTGTATGTTATAATCTACGAAACTTTGAAAGTCATTGGTATACCAATCTTTAAATGTATCATAAGGACTATCATCTTTACCTTCGCCTAATTCTACTTGACCAATATAATCTAGTTTATAACTTTCTTGTTTTGTTGGTATAAACCATTTGTATAAATCAAAATAGTCTAACATAACTGTGCCATATAATGTATAGACGGTTTGTGGTCTACCCATAACTGTAATTTCTTCTCTACGAACTAAATGCCAAGGCGACATTTTATTAATAACTTTATCGCCAGCTATCATTTTAATTCTGTTCATTAAATATGGTAAATCAAAAAACTTAGTATTCCAACCTGTAATAACATCTGGATAATTTTTCATCCAGAACTTCATAAACTCCATAATTAGATGACTTTCTGTTTTACATTTTACATAAGTTACATCTTCTCTATCAGTTTTAAAATCACCAACTCCCCAAGTTAGTATTTGTTTGTTAGATTGATTTTTAACTGTGATACACAATAATTGTTCTTGTGGATTTTCTACATCTGGAAAACCATTTTCACAAGTAGTTTCTATATCAAGTGTAAAGATTTTGATTTTATCTTTAGACCATTCTACATCATTAGGAAAGTTTTTACCAATATATTGATAATGATATCTTTCTAAACCATAGATTGGTGAATTAGATGTTGCTACATCTCTTTTAAATTTTCTTGAAGCGTCTATACTATCAAAAGTTATAGGTTTTAAATTTTGACCTTCTAGTGTTTTATATTCAGACTGTTCTTGTGTGATAGAATAAAATGTAG
>NZAU01000115.1 GCA_002686215.1 Candidatus Woesearchaeota archaeon | reverse complement strand
ATCTTAGAAGACGGAACAATAGTTTTTGAGGGTGCAANTGANNATNNTNNNGAAACNACACTNACAGTCNCAGACCCTANTGCNGATAGAACNATNACACTACCANANGCNACNGGAACNGTNTTCTTAACNNNNACNACNGANACNGCAGTTTTTACAGATAAGACCCAACTTTCCTCTGGTGATGTTGCTGGAGGNANTGATGTTCTACTTATCGCAGATGTGAACGTAACGACATTAAAGAAGATTACAGTTGATGACTTGATTAGTTCAGCAGGTGGTCTGACATCTCTCGCTGGTGATTCAACTCCTCAACTTGGAGGTGANCTTGATGTAAACGGCAATAAGATTACATCTGCCTCAAACGCAAACGTAGAGATTGAACCAAATGGAACAGGGGATATTCTCCTAGATGCAGACCTCATAACATTAGGAAGTGGTACAGANGTTGGTCATCTATCNACTCCTGGCGCCCAAGATATCAAACTATCTACAAACTCTGGAACGGACTCTGGTACAATNGTAATCACAGATGGTGCAAATGGTGATATCACACTAACACCAAACGGAACTGGTGATATAGTTCTTTCTGGTGATACAACCACAGTCGGTGACTCTGGTGCGGCTGCAACTATAACTTCTAGTGGTGCTGGTACATTGACACTCACTACTGGTGGTGCATCTGACCTAATTTTAAGCACAAACTCTGGTACTGCTTCATCTACATTAACAATTACAGATGGTAGTAATGGTAACATTAGTGCAGCTCTTAATGGAACTGGTGTGTTTCAGATTGATGGTTCTGATGGAGTTGAGATTCAGTCTGGTTTAGTTTCTATCAAAAATGGTGGAACACAATCAAAAATATTATTTTATTGTGAGTCATCAAACGCACACTATGTTCAATTACAAGCGCCTGCACACGCAAACTTTGCTGGTAACGAGACAGTTACACTACCAAATAACACTGGTGAGTTAGATTTAAGAGATGCGATAATATTAGACGCATCCTCAGCTGGTACTGATGTGGGTGCAGATCTTCTTCAAAACACAGCCGCAAACGAAAACGATAGAATACTACTAGAAGATGCGATGACAGGAGATACAGGTGGATTTCTATCTGGTCACGACTTTACATTTACTGGTTCAGATATAACTGTCGGTGGTTCTTTTGGAATACCCATTGACAAAGGATTTACTTTAGGTGGGTCTACTAAATGGACTATAGAATGTAGTTCGGCAGATAATGATTTAGACTTAAAGTTCAATGGAACGACAGTTCTCAAAATTGCAAGTAATGGTGCGTTGACATCTAATAATGACTTAACCGCTTTCGGTACACCATAATAGTAAGGAGTAATTATGCCACTAGGTAGTTCTGGAACATCAATATCATTTTCACAAATACAACAAGAGTTTGGAGGGACTAACCCTATCTCTGCAAGTGAATACTTTAGAGATGGTGATAACGTCCCAGACTTTACCTCTGGTAGAGCAGAGGTACAAGAGATTTCATACTCTGGTACAAAATCTAATACTGTGTTTGCTGGAACAGCAGAAACAGTTGTATTATCTCTCCCAACAAACTTCAACTCTGGAGGTGCAGATACCCCAGGCAACCCTGCTACAAACGGAATCATATCAAAGGGCCCAACCAATCATTACTCGCCCGGCAGTGGTAGTGGAAATGAGTGGAACTTGGGACTTTTTGTAAGAAGAGTTGGAACAAACTCTTTTAATGAGATTAATTATCCAAGCGTGTGTGGTACGCACACTGACTATGGAAGTTTTTACAATCCATTTCCAGGCGGTTCTCATAATGCTTGGGATAAATTTTATCAAGGAAGAAACTCTACATATCAAAGAACCACCAGTGATTGGTTTGAAGCTGGTATCTCTGGTGCTGTTCACACATTCAGAAATGGTCAAGGTACGTCAATGGCAATAACAACCAACATACCACAACACGTTACCTTACCAACGAATGGACAAACAATTATTGCAGTTCCTGGCACCAGTTGTAGTTCAAGGGGGCCTGGACAGGGANCTGGAGAATGTACTGGTTATTCGGTAATGAACAGTTTAGTTGGACAAGGGGTCACTATAAACCAAAATATCGCAACAGCAAACCCAACAATTACAAGAGATGCGTCACAGTTTACAGTTGACTTAGACTCAAGTGGAACAGACTTTGCATCAACACCATCAAATGTAACACTGTCTGATAACCTAGGCCCAACTGCAGCTCTTACTGCGATGTATACTTCCATATCTCAGGCAAACTCAACTGTATCAGGTTTGACAAATCAAGGTGTAACTGCATCTGGAACAAATACTATAATAACAATTAGCACTGGAGAGTTATCAGATATAACAGACGCATCATTTACTATGAACGCAAGAGATGGAACTAACGTATCACCAACTGTGAGTGTTACTGATGGTGCTGCTCCTATTGGTAACGCACAGTCAACTTTTGTTATAACAGACTATGGTGGGACACAGATACAATCATTCACAGGTAACACAACATCTGATAGTGGAACAGATATACAAACAAGAGTTAATAATATTGTTTCTCAGATACAATCTAATACAGAAAGTCCTGTTAACTTCTCTGCACAGAACGATACTGGTAACAGTAAGATTATCATAACTGGTGCAGCTGGGGCGATAACTGGATTGTTTTCTGCGACTGTTGACCACTCTGGTGGTAATGGTAACGCTGCTTTCGCAACCGCTGTGCAAACGACTCGTGGGATTGCAACAAACACAAATGCAAATATACCAACAAGTGGTACTATATCTCTCTCAAACTTTTTTGATGGTGACAAGGGAACTACATAATATTATGATATGGAGAATTTATGAGCAAAGATGCTGTAGTCAATCAATATGAATTTTTTAAAACACCAATACATACATACTCTAACACAGAAATAGTTTCAGAATTAAAAGATTATATCTATTCTATAAAGGTTAATGGCATTTCTTCTGGTGTTGCACCTATGGTCAAAACAAATATTGACGAGGGTAGGTTTGATTTTCTAAACGCAGATATTCCTATAATCAATAAAACTAGAGCGTGGTTCACTCAGTGTGTAGGACAGACACTTAACTATGTTCAACGAGAGCAAGCGGATTATACTATGGAATATCAAAGTTGGTATCATGTTTCCAAAACAAATAGTGTGCATGAGAACCATATACACATAGGTTGTAGTTGGTGTGGTGTGTTTATAGTTGATGCTGGTGACCCAGACAATGGTGGTCAGACTGTATACGAGTCACCTTTTAATTGTGTTTATGTAGATAGAGGGACTAGATGGATTGACGAACAAGCAAAACATAGAGTACCTCCAGAAACTGGTTTACTAACAGTCTTTCCATCATACTTATCTCATTATCAACAACTTTATACTGGACAAAAAGATAGAGTTATGGTAGGGTTTAATACCATAGTGCATAACGCAATACCAAATACACCAGAGGTAAAAANTGACGGATAGTATAAAGTTTGATTTACTCTTACCCTTTTCAGTTCCGATAGCCTGTTCTNATATTCCTTTAGATTTAACAGAGTTAGAAAAGTTAATCGTAGATATGTCAAAGACAGATCCAAGTATTTACNCAAGTAATGATGGTGGGTGGCACTCCAAAGCATATAATGAACCATTTGATGAAATTAGAGAGTTGTGGAATATACTTACAGATTTNTGTAATACGTTTCATAAATCAATACAANTNACTGGGACTGTTAAGATATCAACATTATGGTTCAATGTGAACTATAGGGGTGCAAGTAATAAAGAACATGATCACTTAGGGAGTATACACTCTGGTGCGTTTTATATAAAGACACCTAAAGATTGTGGTGACATAAGATTTCAAAATCCTAATCAAAAAATGCATTGGGCGTGGCCAGTAGAAATGCGTGAAAAAGCAGATGCATCTGCACCTGCCATAACTGAGTTGTCAATAACACCACAAGTTGGTGATAATTACATATTTCCAAGTTGGATGAGTCATGGAGTAAATGGTAATATGACAGATGAACTGCGTATTAGTTTATCATATAACACAATATGGAAACCGAAAACAATTGCAAAGTAGTAACCTTTAACCTTTTATAAATACTAAAAAAGGAATTTTTATGTCTGGAAGTGCAACAGAAGAACTGGGTAAACTTTTCGCAGAGTATAAAGAAAAAAAAGTTGAACCAGTGATAGAAGAGGTTACGGAAGAAGTCGTTCTTTCTGAGGATGAACAAAATAAGTTCAACCTATTCTCTGGTCTTATCCAATCCTTATCTGAAACTAATGAAAAATCATATCCAGAGGAACTTCCTAGTGATGTAGAACCAACACCAGAAGATGACCCAATGGATGATGTCACAGGTGATGTAGGTGATTGGATTAAAAAAGACATTGATAAGAGTGATAAGAAAGTTGAAGCATTCCAAGAGTTGTTTGCACCTCTAACAGACATTCCTTTGACTGAACCTGTCGAGGAAGAGATTGTAGAGGAGGTTGTTAGTCCTGTAGAAGAAGAGGTCTTTGTAGAGAAGAAAGTAGAACAACCTAAGAAACCTAGAACAATCAAGAAAGCTATGATATCTGTAGATGAACAGAAGTTCATGTCTAGTTTCTTAGAGGATATTAGTAAAATACCACCAGAGGAAAAACCAGTAGATGTGAGTGAACAGAGTTTTCCAAACTCTATCAAGGATAGTCTACTTACTCCAGACCAAACATCACTACAAAGACAAGCTGCACAACCAGAGGATAGTCTTACCAGACTACGCAAAGAGTTTGAACAGTTTAGAACTGTCATGCAACGTAACCTCGAAGCAAAACAAAATGCATATGATGGTAACAGTGGTAGTGGTGCAGTAAAGATACAAGACATGGACGATGTTGATACTGACACTGCATTACTAAATGGTAGAGTTTTACAATTCAACTCTACTCTTGGTAAGTTTGATGGTATTAACAGAGTAACAGAAGCAATCATTCAAGAGGGAACTGCGAATGATAAAATAGTATTAGATGGTACAGACTCAGACGGAACAGATGCTGGACACTTTCTAAACTTAGAGGACGATAGTTTTGGTAGTGGTGCAGACCTATCAAATGTAGTACAGGATATAATTCCAGATCAAAATAATGTAAGAAATTTGGGGTCTTCAGATAAAAGGTTCAAAGAGTTATTTTTATCTGGACAAACAATCGACTTAGGTGGTGCGACAATTTCTTCTGATGGTTCTGGTGTAGTGTCTATCTCCGCTGATGGTGTTACTCTACCTCAAGGTTCAAAGGTTGTTGCCGACACAATTGCTACAGCTGGAACAAACGGAAAAACATCAGTTGATGTTGAATTTTTTAGTAGAGCAGGAGGAACATCAACTGCAAACGCAACATTTAAATTTCAATCAAAGGGTCTTAGTTATGTGTTTACTGACGCTGGTACNTTTACGTTAGCAAACGGAACTGCGTTGGAGGACTCTAACCCAGAGTTGTTTAGTTTTTAAAGGATAANAGATATGGCAGATGCAGCTCCAATNAAAGCAGTTTTNAACGCAAGTAATGTTGCGACAGGTCTTGCAGAATTTCAANCATCAGATACAGTTGCANTAAGTAACGGAGGNACAGGNGCNGCACTTACAATNGGTAGTGCTGGTCAAGCACTCAAAGTTAATAGTGGTGGAACAGCAGTTGAGTTTGGAACACCNACANTNNNNGGTACAGANTTNTCTGGTTCGACNCTTGCNAGTGGTATAACTGCATCAAGTCTTACNNCAGTTGGAACACTCACNACACTCACAGTAGANAATGTGATAATAAACGGAACTACNATNGGNCANACTNNTGANACNGACTTNATNACACTTGCANNTGGTNCTNTNACNNTCGCTGGTGCTGTTAGCATATCTGGTGACCTAACTGTTTCTGGAACNACTGTAACCACAGTAAANCAAACAGGTNGTNAATGTNACAGANGCGTTTGTGTTTGAGGGTGCNANNGCAGATNCAAATGAAACNACTTTTAGTNTAGANGAACCCACNGCNGACAGNACAGTNGCACTACCAGACAANACAGGAACAATAGAANTNTTAGANGGATTNATACTAAATAGTACAGATGGTTCTGCAAACGCTGGTGANAATATAGTACAGNACACATCTGCTAATGACGGAGANAGAATACTACTTGAAGATGCAACCTCAGACCCAATATTAGTTCTTGCATCACANGGAATAACACTATCTGGTGTAGGATGGAACACATTCCAGTTTGATAATGATCACTCATAAGGAATAATTAAATGGCGATACCTACGTCCAGAGCAACATTCAAGGATTACTGTTTAAGAAATCTTGGTTTTGGTGTCATTGACATAAACGTATCAGACGACCAAGTAGATGACAGAATAGATGAAGCATTACAATACTTTGCACAGTATCACTATGATGGTATTGAGAAGATGTATCTCAAGTATAAAATAACACAAGATGATTTAGACAGAGCTGCATCAAATGATGAAACCACTGCAACAGATACAATAGATGGAACAATCTCTGCAACATTCTTAGAGGGTAAGAACTTCATACCGATGCCATCTGCTGTTGTATCAGTTCTTAACATATTTCCTTTTGATGACCAAGCAACAAACAATATGTTTGATATTCGGTATCAACTTAGACTTAATGACTTGTATGATTTCTCATCAACATCAATAATACAATACCAGATGACAATGCAACAACTGGACTTTTTATCACACATACTGGTAGGAGAGAAACCAATACGTTTCAATCAACACCAAAATCGTCTGTACATAGATATGGACTTTGCAAATGATATTGCAGTAGATGAGTTTCTAATCATAGAGTGTTACAGAAAAATAGACCCATCATCTTACCCAGATATATTTGATGACATCTATCTAAAAAGATATGCGACTGCACTTATCAAAAGACAATGGGGTGCAAACCTATCTAAGTTTACAGGGGTGCAACTACTTGGTGGTGTCGAGATGAATGGTGCAGAGATATACTCTCAAGCACAACAAGACATAGAACGACTAGAAGAACAGATACAACTTGCATACGAACTACCACCAGAATACATGATGGGATAGTGTCATGGCTGTCAATGCAATATTCAAAACAAACAATCTCGCATCAATACAATCAGAGAGAAACCTGTATAGTGACTTAATCAAAGAAGCGATACAGATATATGGACACGATGTGTACTATATGGATAGAACTCTAGTTGCAAGAGATAATGTTTTGGGTGAGGACTCGCTAAGTAAGTTTACAACACAACACCCTATAGAAATGTATGTTGAAGATGCGACTGGTGGATATGCTGGTGAACGAGAGATAATCACACAGTTTGGATTAGAGAACAGAAACGAGATAACCTTTGTTGTCAATAAGAAACGATTTCAAGAACTTGATAGTCAGATCACACTTGAAGATGGCACTGATACCACAGGTGGTTCGATACAGTTAGAGGCTGGTACGATAGACCAGACTGCAACATCATCAAGATTAGAAACACTAACACAGAGTTTTGTATCTACTGAGGAAGATGATAAGATAATGTTAGAAGATGACAATACATCTTTTATATTATCAGAAGAAAGTGGTAGTGAGTTTTATCTTGTAATGGATAGTGCAACCACAGGTGCAGATAGACCACAAGAGGGTGACCTTATTTACTCACCTATTCTTACTAAACTATTTGAAGTTAGTTTTGTAGACCATGATGACCCATTCCATCAACTAGATAACAACCCTGTATATAAATTAAGATGTAAACAATACGAGTATAGTCAAGAAGCAATTGATACTGGTATCACAGTTCTTGATAATATTGAGTCAGACATATCTACTGATGTGGGACAATACCAGTTTACACTAGAACAATCATCTACATATAATGAAGATATAAGACTTGAAGATGATAATAATACAGGTCTTCTGCTTGAAGAAACTGATGGTGATAATATTATCACTGAAGATGAAGATACCTCTGCTGGTGAGAACATACTACTTGAGAACTCAGCTGACAGTGGTGATAAATCATACTTGTTACAAGAAACCTATATAGTAGGTGACG
>NZAU01000114.1 GCA_002686215.1 Candidatus Woesearchaeota archaeon | reverse complement strand
CCTGCTGGAATCTCTGACATGTTATTACACCTCTTTCATTATTTATCCAAGACCACCATGAGAGTCTGAACAACCAGATCCCTCTGAAGCTGCAGCAGTTAAATCACCAAAATCAAATGCATTTCCCGTTGAGGACATATTCACATATTGTATAACATTTTGTTTAGTTGGGTTATTTCCCCCAGCAAATACTCCACGAATGCAATTGGATGCAGTGGCACAGTCACCGGTTGTACCTAACAAATCTCCAAAATCTTTTGCATCGCCTAATGATGCAATGGTTACATAATCAATTATATTGTAATAAGTTGGGTGCTCACTTCCACCACCAAATATTCCTCTTACTCCATTTGAATTACCTTCGATTTGATCTCTAGATTGAGTTAAATTACCAAAATCAATTGCATTACCTTTTGATGGAATTGAAACATAATCTATTGTGTCTACTCTGGAACCAGTGTGCCCACCAGCCATTACTCCACGAACAGGACTTGATGTAGATCCTAAGTACCTTCTTGCAGCCGATAAATTGCCAAAGTCTAATGCATTTCCTGTTGATGCGATTGTTATGAAATCAATAACATCTGTTGGGTTTGATCCACCAGGATCAGATCTACCTCCAGCAAACATACCACGAATGCCACTACCATATCCTGTTATACCTCTTCTTGCCTCTGTCAAATTACCAAAGTCTTCTGCATCTCCTGTTGATGCAATAGTAACATAATTGATATGATCAATATTACCTCCAGGTGATGGATTTTCTCTACCACCCGCAAAAATTCCACGAGTTGATGATGAGCACGATGCATTACTACCATCATTTTGATACTTTAAATCGCCAAAATCTATAGAATTTCCCGTTGTGTGTATAGTCACAAATTCTATGATATTACTAGCAGCTGGGGCAGCACTTAGAGAAAATAATCCACGGTTACCATAACCACTACGACTATCTCTGGTTACAGTATCTCCAGTTGGGAGATAGAAATAAGCATCTGAGTTTACTTTAGTGACACCCTCAAAGGTTACTTTCCTATCATCACCGACTTGTGGTGTAAAGTTTGATGCTCCGTTTGGTGTAAGAACTTTGTAAACAGATGCAGTATCAAAGTTTCCTCCTCCAGTTCCTCCACGAAGAATCATATGATACGATGTTTGAGTAGCTACAAATGTTTGATCACCAATTGGGTTATTTCCACCTGTGTTTCTTATATCAGTTATAATAGCATTATCTTTATCACTATCTGTAGAGATAAATGATTCATCTGCACCATTGCTTTGTACGTTTACAAGATAAGTGCTTCCAATTTTTGTTGTAAATTGTTGTGCTAGGAAAACAAAACTACCAGAAGTAGCAGTCAAAACAAGATGATTACCATCTCCAAATGTTGCCGATTGTGCTGTCCCTAAGGCTGTGGTTCCAGTTCCTTCTACAACAGTCCAACCATCACTGGCACTAGTGGTAAAGTTTCCATTGGTGATTAAGTTCTCACTGTATGTATCAGTATCTAAATTTCCATGACCAGTAATGGTCTTCCCAGTTGCTTCTGTGAGTGGACTATCAGGGTCTTGGCAACATAAGAGAACAGTGCCTGGAACTTTTTTGAGTTCTCTGTTTGGTGGAATGAAGTCGTCTGTATAGAGTGCAGTGCCTTTGACTATACGGAGATTGGAGATAAAACCAAAAAATCCAAGATTGCTTAGTGTGCTATCATCACCAATTTGCACTGTTGTTTGACTAATGTCTGCACTGGTGGTTGTAGCAGTATCCTCAACTCCATTTACAAATAATTTTAAATTGTTTGTTCCTTGTCTAGTTAGTGCGATATGACTCCAGGATTGTGTTGCTACTGTTGTAATTCCTGGATTAATTAACTCATTAGTTCCATTATCAACTTCAAAATTTGAATTTCCTACATTATAAAGTATTTGAAGATTATTTGCGTTATTATTTGGACCAATTCTTATGAGTCTTCTATTGGTTGCAGTAAATGAAGTTTCTCCAGGATTAACCCACATTTCAATCGTAAATTCATCAGTTCCAATGGCATCGTTTGATAAATCTACTTCTAGATAATCATTTCCAGTAAACTCAACAGATCCAGTGATTGCACTACCAGCACCAGCCTTAGGAACAGGTGTCAGAATACCAGGAGTGAGTTCACTTGCAATTGCACTTGAAATTCCCACAACTGTAACAGTCTTACCAGTCTTTTCAAGTGTTTCATCATTTTTTGATTGACAAGTAAGAAGAACTGTCTCTGGTGTGACTTCAAGTTCTCTCATTGGAGGCCTGAAGTTTGTTGTGTAGAGTGCTTTTCCTTTGATTATACGGACATTGGAGATATGACAATTTGGACCTTCTTCAAAATTTTCTGGTCTTCCTATTCTTAAGGCATGATCTCCAGCACCCCAAGTTGAACCTCCGCTTCCAGAATAAACTAAATCTAATGATCCATCAATGTAGGATTTTACAACTCCACCCGAAAATACAATAGCAACATGATACCATATGCCTGTAGAAAGGATTTTAGATCCTCTTTGTTGTCCTCCAGTAGATTCATCACCATATTGTTCAACACCAATTTGCCCATCCCAAAATACTATTTCCCATCCTCTTGGATCACTATTTCCTCTTGTTCCTATTAATTTTGATTGTTGGGTCGGTAATAGTGGACATAACCAAAATTCTATAGTCCATTCAGATCCTAAATCAAAATCTGAACTGTTTGGTATTTCTAAAGCACCTCCATTACCATCAAACTGAACCGAACCAGTCGTCTCAAAGGTTTCTGTGCTTGTAATCTTATCTACTCTTAAATTTGCCATCTTAGAAACCTCCTAGACCACCATGAGAGTCTGAACAACCACCATGTGCGTGAAATGCGTCTGTCAAATCTCCGAAGTCTATTGCATTTCCGCTAGTTGAAATAGTAACATAATCTATATTATTAAAATTTGTTCCCCCAGTCTCTATTCCTGCAGCAAAAGTTGCTCTTGTTGAAGTTGCAGCAGCAGTTACAAGTCTTGTAGTAATAGTTCTATCACCAAAATCAATCGCATTTCCATTAGTTGCAATTGTTACATATCTAATAACATTACTATCAGTTTGGACCGAATCCGCACCACCAGAAGCAAAAAATCCACGAATAGAATTGGAGCACGAACCACATCCTCTTTGCTGATCGGTTCTACCCATTGAATCTTCACCAAATTCAATTGCATTTCCTTTTGATGCAATCAAAACAACATCTATCCCAGTGCTACCAGATCCTTTATTAAATAGTCCTCTTGTAGGAGAACCACACGCAGCTCCCTCACTAAGATTTCCTGTAAGGTCTCCAAAATCCAAAGAGTCTCCAGTGGTCATTATTTGGACATAATGTAAAGCATCTGATGCTGCTGGCGCTTGCCCTAATGCAAAAACACCACGAGTGCTAGAAGATGCTCCAGCACCAGATCCACCCATTGCTGCTGGAGTCACATCTCCAAAATCAACTCCATTTCCTCTAGATGCAAGAGTTACATAATCAATATGTGTAGAAACTGTTGGATCTTTTCCACCTGCCCATATTCCACGAATTTCATTTGAAAATGAAGCAGCATCTGTTCTTGCAACAAGTAAGTCTCCAAAATTAATTGCATTACCAGTGCTCATAATTTGAATATAATCAATAATTGCAGAGTTTCCTGGGACTCTACCACCACCAAAAACACCACGGCCAGAAGCATCACCTCTAGCATATGAATTTACTGTCTTCCAATTTGCACCATCAAAGAACTCAAGTGTTCCAAAGTCTTGGTTGAATCTAGTTGTTCCTGCTTCTGGTGTATTCTCTCTATTGTTTGTTTCTCCAAGAGGAACGGCAAACTTATCAGTTGCAGTCAGACTATCTATCTTTCCACTGGTTACTGATGTGTCTGGTGCAATCGTGACATCTCCATCAATTCTTAGTTCACCAGATAAAGAATTTAGATTACCGGCAGTGGTTGCATCAATCGTAACCTTATGACTGACATTACTCTGTGTCTGATGAAATCCTTGATACTCTCTATATGTTGATACTCCGCCACTGCCAGCAGTATTGTCGGCAAGAATTTGTCCAGGCACATTTAACCTAGACTCAGGATTTGTCGTCCCGATACCAACCTGTTCGTTGACTAAATTAAAATCAGTTGAAAAACCAATCCTTATTTTAGGCATTATACTACTACTTTCCTATATTTATCGGACATCAGAAACCTCCTAGNCCACCATGAGAGTCTGAACAAGCACCTGATTGAGACCATGATTCTACTGATAAATCACCAAAATCTAGTGCATTTCCTGCAGTTGCGATTGTTATATAATCGATATTATTCACTGCAGTTGGAGTGGTGCCACCCGCAAAAACTCCTCTTATATGATTTGACTGTGTGCCAGAACTTCCGGCAGCAAAAGCACTAGTTAATTCACCAAAATAACTTGCATTTCCTGTTGATGCCATGGTTATATATTGAATTCTACTACTTCTAGCATAGGGACTTGCTGAATCATATCCTCCATTAATGATACCACGAACTGAGTTTGAAAATGATCTCTGTCCTCTTCCTCTTTGAGTTAAATTTCCAAACTCGGTTCCATCTCCAAGTGATGATATAGTAATATATTCTATTAAGGACTCTGCATTGGTTCCACCTGTTCCACCACCAGAGATACCTCTTGTTGATGATGCTAATGAAAAACCATCTCTCCTTGACTTAGCAGACTCTCCAAAGTTAATTGAATTTCCTGTCGTTGAAATTTCTATATATTCAATAACATTAACAGCAGGTTCTCCAGCACCATAACTAATTCCACGAGTTGAACTTGATAGAGTTTGACAGGTCTGTCGTTGTGCCGATAAGTTTCCAAAATCAACTGCATCTCCTTGACTTGCAATAGTCAAATATCCAATTTCATTTAGGTTGCTGCCATTTCCTTGACCCCCCATAAAAATTCCACGAGTCGATGAACTGCATCCACCAGTCTGTCTTCTTGCACCAAGTGGACTAGCAATATCACCAAAATACATTGAGTTTCCAAGAGTGGATAGATTGAGATAATCCATTCTCCTACTGGTAGGTGAAGTTGGAGATCCTGGTACATTGCCACCAACAAATACTACACGACCACTTCTGGTTGTATTATCTACCTGTCTCCAACCATAACCATCATGAAACTCAATAGTCTTGAAGTCATAGTTATAATATAATTGACCTGGTTTTGGTTTTGATGGTCTCTGATTTGTTCCACCACTTGGAGGTGTGAAGGTATTATAAACCTTCATGCACTCTACCTGACTTCCACCTGCTACATTGACATCTGTAGTTTCAACAGTATTAACTGTTCCAGGATAAGAAGCTGGAACATTTGGATTAAGGTCTATTGTTGGTGTTACTACTGATGCGGTTGCGATATGCCCAGCATTGTAGTTTTGTGTAATTTCTGCTGCTGTTAGTGCTCTTCCTTTATATGTTCTCGTAATACCAATTCTTCCAGTTAAGAATGATCCTCGTCCTGATCCTAATCCATCAGTTCCACCATTTGCACCAAAATAAATTATACCTTGTGGTGATGCAACATAATTGTATGAATCTGAAAATGATCCAACAGATGTGCCATTTTTATATAATGTTGTTGTACTACCACTTCTAGTCAATACAATGTGATGCCATACATTTTGAGTTAATGCACCTGAATCTGTGATAGTATTGGAACCATTTATATAAGTTTTAAGTACTGTATCAGTACCAACATAAATGAGTATGGTATTTGTATTTGAGCCTCCTCTAGCTTCATAAAAATGCTGTTGACCAGTTGTCGTTATGTAAACCCACTGTTCGATAGCAAAATCTGAACCTCCAAATGTAAAACCGTCAACATCGCCACCTCTTTGGTAAAGAAAATCCGGAGATCCATTAAGGACAATTGAAGATCCATTCCAGCTGGCGTTGCCTTCTAATGAAAATGAAACTTTTCCATTCAAATCTCTCCATTCATTTTGTCCATTACCAACACCTGCAGTCTCTTTATCAACTTCATTGATGGTCACAGTCTGACCAGTTCCTACAATAATCTCACCAGATAAAGAAGAATTGACGCCTTGTCCAAAGTTTAGTTGAGTATTCTCTTCAATTTGATGATCTGCTCTCAGGAATCCTTCATATCCTGTCTGTGATGAGACACCAGTGACCTTTAGATCCTGACCTTTTACGACACCAATAACATCTAAGTTT
>NZAU01000113.1 GCA_002686215.1 Candidatus Woesearchaeota archaeon | reverse complement strand
TGTTCCCCAAAATGATATGGAGAACGGATGGGTTTATTGGTCTAATTGGGATGGAGTAGGAGATGCTACTTCCTCAATTCAGATGCAAAGAGGTCTATCAGCCGTTAATTTAGCAACACCATCTATTGGTGGAACTATGAATATTATCACCGATCCTGCTGCCCAAGAAAAGGGCGGAAAGTTCAAACAGGAAGTCGGTGAGGGTGGATTTCTTAAAACCACCTTGAATTATAACTCAGGTCTAATTGGTGATAAACTGGCAGTAAGTGGAACGATTGTTCGTAAAACCGGCGATGGTTTTATAGACGGAACATGGACAGACGCTTGGGCTTATTATCTTGGTACATCTTATGCGATAAGTGACGACCAAAGAGTTGAGTTATATGCGATTGGTGCTCCACAACGCCATGGTCAAAACCTATACAAACAGAATATTGCGACTTATTCACAAGAGTTAGCTGGAAGTATCGATGGATACNATGATTCNGCTTATGTTGNNGGNNANAAGTTTGAANNTGAAGCTGGTAGGTTCTNTAACCAAAANTGGGCACCNGTTGANNCATCATATAAAGGTAAACAATACTGGTATATGTATGGNGCNANNANAACAGATAGGNACAATCCNAATCTGTTAAATGAAAGAGAAAACTTCTTTCATAAACCNCTNGTNAANNTNAANCATTTNTATGANATNAATGANGANNTGAAGATTANNNTCNGTNCTNTATTGGNNNGGNGGTTCNGGTGGTGGTACAGGAACTTATGGTAGNGTNANNAGANAACCNGCNNTNGANGGANANCCTTGGTANGCAAGTTCNCCTTGGATGTGGGANTGGAATGNNGAGATTGNNNAGAACTCTNATAATNTNGATTCTNCTTNNTCTANANANNGAAANCCGTTCTACAGGTATCCTNAGAAACTCAATCAATAGACAAAACACTTATGGTTTNATTTCAAAGTTNAACTATGATGTNTCAGATGAACTTGAAGTTCAGATTGGTATTGATTGGAGAACTGCNGGTATTGAACACGCAAGAGAAGTTCGTGATTTACTCGGTGGAGACTACTATGTGGACTACGCTGATGATAATGCACCTGATGGTAAAATGGTAGAGTTAGGTGACATTATTGCATATCACAACGAAACTACAGTTGATTGGTTTGGTGCTTTCTTACAAGGTCAATACGATACAGAGAAGATTAATCTTTATGGTATGGGTGGTATTTCAACCATCGGATATACTTACAAAGACCATTTCTCTGTTGAAAAAGAACTTGTAGAAGCAGATGCTATTACTACTTTCCAAGTTAAAGGTGGTGGTAGATATAATCTTGATGACAGACTATCGGCTTTTGCTAATCTTGGTTATGTCCAAAAACCACCAATCTTAGACAATGTGATTGATTATGATGGAAATGTTTCACAGAATCCAGATAATGAGAAATTCACATCGTTTGAAGTAGGTGGAGAATATGGAAGTGAGTTGGTTTCTATTAAGGGTAGTTATTATAACACTCAATGGAAAGATAGAAACCTTACCAAGTCTGTAACGACTGGTCAAGGAGACTCTGGTGATACTGATATCATTTACTTAACTGGTGTAAATCAATCACACTCAGGTGTAGAGATTGAATCTAAAGTCGCTTTAACCGATATGGTTGAATTAGACTTAGCAGTTAGTATCGGAGATTGGTATTTTGATGGAGACGCAAAAGGCGACTACACCGAAATGGAGTACAATGATGATAACCAAATCATTGGTCAAACTTCTACAGAGTATGAATACGCATTAAACAATCTAAAAGTTGGTGATATGCCACAAACATCATATGTTGGTGGTCTTACACTAAAACCATTAGATGGTTTAAGGATTCAAGGTCTATATAGATGGTATGACAATCACTATGCTGATTGGAGTCCAGATAGTCGTGAAGTTGAAGGTGACGCAGATAGAGCACAAGTATGGAAATCTCCATCTTATGGTAAGATGGATATCCACTTGTCCTACAAGTTACCTGAGATTGCAGGACTTGACATGACCTTACATGGTCATTTGTTTAATGCACTTGATGACATTTATGTCCAAGATGCAACAGATAACTCTAAGTACAATGGGTATGGTGACAAAGTTCACGCTGCTCATAACGCTGAAGTATTTCTTGGTACACCAAGAAGTTTCAACTTAGGACTTAGTGTTAATTTCTAAAAGGTCAAATTGGGGGGATTAATATCCCCCCATTTTTTCCTTGACTTATATACAAAAATGGTTGTATATTTAACTAAGATATTAAGGATTTAAAATGGGATTTAATAAGTTATATGAAGAGTGGGGAGACCATCCCCTATTTGGAAGAAGAGTTCTTCATGTGATGTCTCCAGTTAGATGGAAATCTACGAAGTGGTTACATCATGGAGATTCAAACTGGAAAGTGATGGAGAAGACAATTAATTGGTTACCTATGTGTCACCATACTGCATTAGTCCCACCTCACAATACACTTGAAAATACTTGGGAGAATGTTACATTACTTCCATTTGATTATGCAGGTAGTGTTTTATTTAATCGTGGTTATTTCAATTCAAAGAAGTTTTTAGACACGATTGATTTTTCAAAGACAGATATAGATTTTATTATTACACATCAACCAGAGTTGTTATACAATGTTTATAATGCTATGTTAACAGATAGATATGGAACTACAGTTGACTCGTTTCCTTTCTTTCACTGGTGTGATAGTCCGAAGAGTCGTCCTACTTCTGGATGGCCAGATGGTTTCTTCAGACAACTTGAGTCAATCAATTTAAGTTACAAGTCTTTTGTCCATTGTCCAGAGACTATAAATTATTTAGGTATGAATTGGGATAAGAAGTCACATACGATGACACTTGATAAAGATACTACAGAAGATAAGTTAGTATACATGCCACTTGAGTCTGATATAAAACCAGATGGAGCAAAAGAATTTCCATTTACAACAGACAAAAAGATTTTATTATTTAATCACAGATGGAATAACACTACTGGTATAAAGAAACTAATAAAGTTTACAGAGAACTTAGATAGAGACAAGTATCTTGTTTGGGTTACAGATGAAGCAGCAGGAGACCAAAAGAGTGGTGGTATGATTAAGACACCAGCACCAAAATGGATGAGGGTACAGAACTTACCATCTGGAGCAAACTATAAATACTTGTTACAGAATTGTCACGCAACATTATGTTTTGTAGATGACTATATGACTTGGAACTTATCTGTACAAGACTCTCTAAAGATGGGTAAACCAGCAATGGTACTTGACCATCCAACACATGAGTATGTACTTGGACCAGATTATCCATATTACTTCAAGACACCAGAAGAGTTTGAAAGTATGTTAGAGAATCTACCAGAAAAATTTGATTGGAAACTACCACCACATGATGAGGTGTTTAAAAAGAACTTTGTTGATACATTTATTGATGCAGTTGAAAACTCTCCTAAGAAGAAAGTAGTTAGGATTCCAAGAAAAGCAATACAATGGTTATGGCACACAATGCAAGACAATGGATATAAGAAAAATTTATTGTTTAATACACATCCTAAGTTATATTTATCTAACACATGGGAAAAGATTAGGTTATGGGTATTGTCACATGGTGCAGTAGATGACCCTACAAGTGAGTACACAAGGTTCACTATTCCAGAAAAGAACCGAGATAAGGTTCAACATATCATAGATAACATGCCAATCCTTGAAAAAACGGATGAGGTATTCAAAGATAAGGGAAGTATGAAAGACCCAAATTTCACAATCAAAGAAAATAAATTCTGGTAGACTATGTATCAGAATATTTGGTATCAGAAAAACAAAAATACAGTTCATCTTTGGGATGACGAAAAGGGATACATAAAGTATCATATGAAAAAGTATGCTTACATTAGTGACCCATATGGTGATATGGTTGCTTTAGATGGTAAGAGAGTGAAGAAGACTAATCAATGGAGTGACCAAGACGAGAAAGCAGGTATCATATACGAACATGATGTGAACCCAGAAGCAAGAATCTTGATTGACACATATACTGATAGTGATGATATCTCAACTGGACATAGGATAATGACATTTGATATTGAGGTAGAAGTTATTGATGGATTCCCCGAACCAGAGAAAGCAGCAAATAAGATAACATCAATCGCATATCATCTAAGTGATACAGACAAATATGTCGTTTTAGTTCTTGACGAACAATTAAGAGTTGATGATTATGAAACAGACGAATGTAAAGTATTCAGATTTGGAACAGAGTCAGAGTTGATTAACGCATTCTTAAAGAGATATAGAGAGTATGACCCAACCATATTAACTGGTTGGAATGTGGAGTTCTTTGATGTTCCTTATTTATATAACAGAATCACTCGTGTTAAAGATGTAGANACTGCAAAACTATTAAGTCCTATTCAAGATGTTCAATGGAATCAATTCAGAGGTAGGTATAAGATAGCAGGTGTTTCTGTTCTTGACTATCTTGCTCTATATAGAAAATTTACATTTAAAGAACAATCATCTTATAGACTTGATGCTATTGGTAAACTTGAAGTTGGTATGGGTAAAATTGAATACCAAGGTAACCTTGATGATTTATTTGAAAATGATATTGAGAAGTTTATTGAATACAACTTAAACGATGTTAAGATTGTTGTTGCTCTTGATGAGAAATTAAAGTTCTTAGATTTGGTTCGTGGTATTTGTCACAAAGGTCATGTTCCTTATGAGGATGTATTCTTTTCATCAAGATTCCTTGAGGGAGCGATATTGACCTACACAAAGAGACTTGGTGTAGTTTCTACTAATAAACAACATCGTTCTTTGGAAGAGGTTGGTGGAAGACCAGATAAGTTTACTGGAGCATATGTAAAAGAACCTAAACCTGGATTGTATCGTTGGATATATGATTTGGATTTAACTTCACTATATCCATCCATTATTATGTCTCTGAACATATCACCAGAAACAAAAGTAGGTAAAGTTCTTGATTGGGAAGTTGAAGATTATCTTAATAAATCAAAAGACATTACATACAATGTAAACTTTGAGGGAGAAAAATTATCTCTTACTAAAGATAGACTAAATGAGTTTCTTGAAGAATCAAAGTTTACAATCGCATCAAATGGTTGTTTGTATAGAACTGATGACAATGGTTTGATACCTGCTATACTTGACAAATGGTTTCAAGAAAGAGTTGAGTTCAGAAAACTTGAAAAGAAGTATGGTAACTCTGGTGATAAAGAGAAACATCAATACTTCAAAGCAAGACAATATGTACAAAAGGTNTTNTTAAATTCTTTNTATGGTGTTTTGGGTTTACCAACATTTAGATTCTATGATTCAGACAACGCAGANGCAGTTACTTTGACTGGACAATCATTGATTAAGTATACAGAGAAGATGGGTAANTTTTATTATCAAAAAGAATTGGGTGTTTCGGATGACTTCTGTATATATATTGATACAGATTCAGTTTTTTATTCTGCTTTACCAATCGTAAAGAAGAGAAATCCATCAATAGACGAAAACAATGACGAGTTAATGTCAAAGGAAATTTTGGTTATATCAAAAGAAGTACAAGACTTTATGAATAGTTCATATGATATGTTTGCAAAAAGGTTCTTAAATGTTACAGACCATCGGTTTGATATCAAACAAGAGGTTATTGCAAAATCTGGTATATGGGTAGCAAAGAAAAGATATGCTCAATGGATTATAAATAACAATGGTGTTGATTGTGATGAACTTGAGGTTAAAGGTTTNGATGTTGTCCGTTCTAACTTTCCACCTACATTCAAAANNTTTATGAAAGGAATGTTGAAAGATATTTTAGAGTTGAAAGATAGAAATCAGATAGACCAAGATGTGNTTGATTTCAGAAAGAATCTTAGTAAATCTAATATCATTGATATAGCAAAACCAAGTGGTCTTAAAGGATTGAAGAAATATACTACTAAGTATAAGAAAGGTCTTTTTACTGAAATGGCACTTGGTACACCTGCTCATGTAAAAGCAGCAGCAAGATACAATGACTTACTGAAGTATTTTGGACATAAAAACATTTCACCATTACACGATGGAGACAAACTAAAGTGGGTATGGTTGAAAGAAAACAAATTTGGTATTGAAACTTGTGCTCTTAAAGGTGATGAAGATGACCCAAAAGAGATACTTGATTTCATAGAAGAAAACATTGACTACGAAAAGATTTTCGTGTCAGACTTAAAAAACAAATTAGAGGACTTTTATTCTGCACTTGGTTGGGGTCAAGTACCCGACGCAACATTTGCAAATGCATCAAAGTTCTTTGATTTCTAACTATAGGAGTTATAAATGAATAAATCGGTTATTACAAAGTTTATAGACAAATATCATCTCGGTGGTAATATTGAGTCTGTAAAATGGGAAACTGATGGTACTGGTGTAAAGACTAAGTTCATATCTGAGAATCGTTCTATGTTAGGTGAAGTTAGNCTTTCTAAGTTTCCATTTGAGAAACTTGAGTTTGGATTGTATACTACATCTCAATTTAAGAAGTTGTTAGATGTTCTTGATACAGACTTAGACCTTGACCATAGTAAAGCAGATGATAAGGTTTTCAGTATCCATGCACAAGATAAGAAGAGTAAGGTTACTTATATGTGTAGTGACTTATCTGTCATACCATCACCACCACCTTTGAAACAATTACCAGAGTTTGAGGTAGAGGTTAATCTTGATTCAGAGTTCACTACTCGTTTCACAAAAGGTAAATCAGCATTACCTGATGTTACTACCTTTACTATTGATTGTAAAGATGGTGTCGCAACTTTAATCATTGGTTACACAAGTGTTGCTTCTAACCAAGTTAAATTTACTATTGATACAAAAGAGTATTCCGATATTGGAAAAGTCTCTTTTTCATCTGGTTTATTTAATGAAGTGTTGAAAGCAAACAGAGGTGCAAAAACATCAACAATGAAAGTGTCAAGTAATGGACTTGCTCATGTTAGTTTCGTTGATGGAGAATANACTTCTGATTACTATTTCGTAGCAGTAGATGAGGCTAATTAATGTTCGGAACACCAAAAGAAAATTCACTTTGGGTTGAGAAGTACAGACCAAAAAATCTGGATAGTTATGTCGGAAATGAGAATCTAAAGAAAAAAGTAAGTAGGTATCTCAAAGAGGGAGATGTTCCTCATCTACTCTTATTCGGTAACGCAGGAACTGGTAAGACTACTCTTGCAAAGTTGATTGTTAAGAACATAGAATGTGACCATATGTATATCAATGCTTCTGATGAGAATAGTGTTGATGTTATGAGAAACAAAATCAAAGACTTTGCTTCTTCCGTTGGATTCAAACCAATCAAAGTCATCATATTAGATGAGTGTGATTTCTTGACACCTAACGCACAAGCAGCATTAAGAAACTTGATGGAGACATTCTCAAGACATACTCGGTTCATCTTGACTTGTAATTATGTAGAGAAGATTATTGACCCTATTCAAAGTAGATGTCAAGTCTTCGGTGTTACACCACCATCTAAAGCAGATGTGGCAAGACAAGTGTCTTCAATCCTTGGTATGGAAAATGTCAAGTATGATGTAGACAAGATTAAGATACTNATTGATTCTGGTTATCCAGATATTCGTAGGGTTATTAATTCTGCNCAAAGACAAGTCATTGATGGAGTTCTGGATATAGATGAAAANTCTGTTATTGAAAATGATTACAAGTTAAAACTACTTGAACATCTTCAGAAAGACGATATGAAAAATGCTTTTAACTCTATTCGTAAGTTACTTGCTGATGCTAAGGTCAGAGATTACACAGACTTGTATAAGTTATTGTATGATGAACTTGATTCTTATGCTGAAGGACATAAAGCAGGAGTTATATTGATAATAGCAGAACATCAGTATATGGACACATCTGTTGTTGATAAGGAAATAAATGTAATGTCAATGATTGTTAAAATCTTAGGAGAAATAAAATGAGTACGAAACCACAACAACCATTACCACAACAAGTCAATGTTGATATAAGTCAAGCAGACGATGTCAAATGTGATGAGTGTGGACATGATGTATTTATCCCAGTATTTATGATAAAGAAAGTTAGTGCAATAATGAGTCCAAATGGACAAGAGATTATAGCACCAGTTCAAGTATTTGGGTGTAATAAATGTGGTCATGTCAATNAAGAGTTTATGCCAAGAGAGGCGTAGATGAAACCAAAAACTCTATTTGACCATATAAAACAGATTACAGAAAAGAAAGTATCTAAAGGTTACTGGGAAAGTCTATCTGAGTCTGAAGAAAAATCATTCAGTACTTATCTTGTTAATCGTTATCTTTCTATGAACATGAATTGGATTGACTTTGTCAATTCATTACAGAAGTATACCATTGGTTTACTAAGACCAAAAGAGGTGTATCATGTTTATGAAGAATTTATCCCACAAGGTAAGGTTTATCTAAAGTGGATAAAGGGTAAGGCAAACAAAAAGTACAATGATAAATTGGTTGATTATGTTAGACAATATTATGAGGTTAGTAGTGTAGAAGCAAAAGACTATATTGATATCTTAAGTAAAGATGAGAAAGGAATAGAGTCTTTAGTTAATATTGTTAAGACATATGGAGTTGATGAAAAAGAACTTAAGAGGGTTATGAAATGAGTTACATATTATTTTTNGTAGTNAGTATTGTTGTTGTNTGGGGAATATTAGAATACTTTGGAGTTGGAAATGATAGATAGTCCATTGTATGGGTTGAGAATATTACACTATTTAAATCCAGTTAGGTATGATACTACTGGAAGATTTCAGAGTGAATTTGACTCTAACTACAAGGTGGTAGAAAAGACGATTTCTTTTTTACCCATGTGTCATCACTACATAGTAATGCCAGAAAAACATGATGTAGTAGATAACAGAAAGAATGTAACACTACTACATTATCCATATCACAGAGATGCTCTGTCCAACAGAAGTCATTTCTATGGTTCAAGGTTCAAGAGGTTGTTGGATTTC
>NZAU01000112.1 GCA_002686215.1 Candidatus Woesearchaeota archaeon | reverse complement strand
CATAAATATTCATTAACAGAAATAGAAAACATGATGCCCTGGGAAAGGGATATCTATGTTCAAATGTTAATGAATCATCTTGAAGAAGAAAAATTAAAGCAGCAGCAAGCGAATGCCTTCCGATGAAACTATCACTAATCCATTGAATCCCAGAAGGCGTCGTATATCTTCTGGTAGTTTTAGCGCAGGTAGTATTGCATCTAAACAGGTAACACAAGGTGTTCTTAACACAAAACTGATCAAGAGTATCAACATTATTGGTGAAAGATCCAATGTTAATGCAAGAAAGATATCAATAATCAAAAATATTCTTGGTTATCAAAAGAGTGAGTTAAAAGAAAACCTATCAGCGATCAGTCCTCAAGCATTAATGTTGAGGAATCTTGATGAGATTCTTAAAGCTATACGGGATGAAGATAAGCAGGAGAAGAAAGATAGTGAATATGAAAGAAAGAAACGTGAAAACGAGAAGAGAAGATTAAGAGAAACAAAACTAGAAGAGAGATTTAAAAAGTTAAAACAAGTTGTTGCTGGTGTTATATCGCCAGTCAAGAAAATCTTAGATGGTATTGTCAAAGCTTTCATAGCATTAGTGGCTGGAAAGTTTTTTATTAAACTGCTTAATTATCTAACCGATCCAAAAAATCAAAAGAAAATAGAATCGGTTACGAAGTTTTTATCAAATAATGCGCCAAAACTTTTCGCTGCATATGTGCTATTTGGTACACTATTTGGTAGATCAGTAAGAAAACTAGCGTCCTTCTTAATAAAAGGTTCGCTGAGATTAGCAGGTGCTGGTGCTCTTCTTTTAAAAAGATTAGGACTTAAGGGAGCAGGTCGCCTTGCTAGAACATTTTTAGGACCTAAAGGAAAGTTAATATCGTTCGGTATTGAGGCACTTGCGACAGTGGGTGCTTTTAAAGCAATAGAAGGTTTAGTATCATCATTAAGAGGTGGTGGAGAAGAGAAAGCATTCTCTGGTGGTGGACTTGTTGATGGTCCGTATGGAAACGATCGTGTGAATGCGAGACTCACTGATGGTGAGTTTGTCATGTCCGCCCCTGCGGTTGCTGCCATTGGACCAGCAGTTCTTGAAAATATTAATGAAAAATATGGAGGATCCAACAAACCTAGAATGGTCAGTGGCACCCTTATGGCACAAGAGGGTGGTATGGTCAATAGGGAGAGAGCGACTCAAGCGGGTATGTTCTCAACCAGAATAGGAAGAGGTGTCCTTGATAACATTGGATATGGGTCTGGCGACTTTATGTTTAAAGGTCTACCCGCAGGTGTTGAATACAATCCTGCGTTTAGTGGTGCAGGAGATAAACTTTTTGGATTAAATCCTCAGGGCAAAAAACTTACTGATTTGTTTGGATTGAGAGGTGCCTTCGGAGAGTTAGCAGACACACAATATTTCAGTCCAGATCTCGGAACAGCTATGAAATATGCTGGTGAAGGGGGATCAGTTGTATCAATGCCTAGAACAAGTGGGTTTTCAAGTTTTAAAAATCCATTAGGATCAAATGTAATGAGAGGTTTCGATCCATCTAAGGGTATCGAACAACTAGTGAGAACCTCTGATAGTGTTGCAAGTGCAGCGGCAGGAACCACCAGAGTGATGAATATGAACAATCCTGCATTACAGAAAATGGCAATGCAAGGACTCAGAGCTGGAGCACCACTTGCGAGAAGGTTGGGTAGGTTCATTCCCTTTGCCGGTGCTGGTCTTGCCGCCGCTGATGTTGCTGATAGGACTGCGAGGGGCGATAATCTTGGTGCTGCATTAGGTGGCATATCAGCGATTCCCGGTCCAGTTGGCATGGTTGGAGCAGGGGCTCAGATGGTTTATGATGCATCTAGATATCAAGGTGGACCAATACGAGGCAGATCTGGTGCAAAGAGAGCGATGATGGCTAGACAAACACCATCTGTTGTCATTCCAGAACCACCGATGAGAAGAACTCCACAAGTTGTGATGATGGATGGAGGCACCGAAATGATTGGAGCAGAACCATCAGCAAGACCATCAACACCAACACTGCCCAATATTCCCATCTGTCCTCAGAGTGCGAACAAAGCAGACGTATGTGGATATACGAGGATTAGATAATGATTAATACTCAAAAGTTTCTTAAATCAGAAAACTCTGGATCTTTCTTTGAGAGAGCGAACAGAAAGTTGATATCAGTCAACAGTATGTTGAAAGGATCTTTAGCGCAAAGAAAGGCAAGACAAAGGATTAAGAAGAAACAAGAGGAGAGAAGAAAGAGAGAAGAGGAAGAAACTAGACTGGAAGATACAAAGTCTCAAAAAAATCCTAATAATATATTGAAGTCACTTCCTCGTGGACCAAGGGATTTTATCTCATCATTTAAAGAAGCGATCGGTAAGATTCTCTTTGCGTTTTTCTCTATCAAACTTTTGAAGGCATTGCCCCTCTTAAAAAATATTCTTCCAATGGTATTTGGAGCGGTAGACTTTGTTTCTGGTCTAGGTGTTGGATTGATAGATGGATTGGCAACATTTATTGACTTTGGATATAAAGCCTATGACTCCACACAAGGTTTCTTAAAGAAAGTTGGTGGTGATGGTTTTGCTGCAGGNTTTGAAAAGTTTATGGGAGCAGTATCAACTCTCATAGACATTNTATTACTCGCAACTGTNGTGAGNGGNATGGGTGATTTTGGTCCTGGAAAACCAAAGAAACCAAAAGCAAGAAGATTAAAGTTTCTAGACTTTAGAAAAAAAGGTAGAGGTATATTACCACAAAAACCAAAATCAAAACCAATAAAACCTACTGCTAAAGGAGGTTTACCAAAAAAAGCACCAGTTCCAAAACCAGCACCAGTTCCAAAACCGGCACCAGTACCAGTTGCCAAACCTGTTAGGACCCTTGTTCCAAAAACAACAAGAGTAAAAATATCGGCACCAAAACGTGCCATATCTAAAACACTTATACCGAGATCGGTTCGACAATATGTTGGAGCAGCGTTGGATCCAGATGGACCAGGAGCACCTGGTGACATAGGGTCTAATAGAAAAAAACTATCTGCCGAAGAAAGATCTTCTAGAGCAAAAAGGGCACTGAAAAAAAAGTTGGTGCCAAAAGCTGCATTTGATTTATATGACCCAAACAATCCATCAAATTTTAGCATTAAGAGCACTAAAGAACTGATTGAAGACTTAACTAATCAGTTATTAAACCCTAGGACAAGACCAACAACAGCGGATGGAATAAGAGCGATACAGGATCAGATTGATGATTTAATATTAACGAGTAGAGCAGAGCAAGAACTTTTAGAGTTATCCCTTGAAAAACAATTTGGTATTCAAAAAGATATTAAATCAGCTCTCGATGATGTTGATCCTACAAAAGGACCCTCTGGAAAAACAGGACAGCAGCTTCTGGATGATTTGCTTCAAGTGCCTAAAGAACCAAAAGCACCCAAAGCACCAAAACAACCTCTATTTTCAGGACTTAAAAAGATAACTCCAGCTGGTCTTGCTAAAGGTGCTGGAACTTTTGGCGCTAGCATTGCTATTGAACTTGCACTCCAGTCATTGATAGACATGGGGATGGATGGTATNAATAAANNTNNNTTANANANNAAAATAGAAAATCTTCTTAANAAGTCTCCTGAAGATCTGAAAGAATACATATCTAAACTCATAAAAAATACTGAAAAAGAACTTAAATATCAGAAGGGACCATTAGCATTATTTGATAAAATAACAGCTATGGGTGGTGATACCGTTAGTGATGTCAAACTTAGAGAAAATCTTGCTATTTTATATGGACTTGCAGCAGCAGGTGTTGAGTTTGAGGATTTTGATATTTCAGACTTCCTTCTTCAAGAGAAAAGATTTACTGATGTCACTGGTTTAAAACCCATACAAATCGACAAAAGAGAAACTGAACAACTGAGTGCCACTCAGAAACGTCGCATGTCACGTAGAGGCACTGGTACAAGAAAGACTGATGAACCACAGGGAGCAGCTCTTTCAGGTGATCTGAAGGCAGAGATTCGATCTGCTGAGTCTGGGAATGATTACGGTGCCACTTTCAGAAAATATCTTGGTGGATTCTCTAGGGCGAATGAAGACATCACTAAGATGTCAATCAATCAGGTTGTCCAATATCAAAGAGATTATCTTAACCATCAAAGAAAACTGGGAATACCGATTACACAGAGAAGTGCTGCGGTTGGTGCATATCAAATGCTAGAACCAGATACTGCTGCTAAAGCACTTGGTGTTCCACTGTCTAGAAAGTTTACTAAAGAGACTCAAGATTTACTTGCCAACTACTATCTAAATGCTGCTGGCAGAAAAGAATTTGAAACTGGAAAAATCAGTGCAGAGGAGTATAATAATAGACTAGCAGGACAGTTCGCATCACTTAGGACAACATCTGGTAGGGGTCGATATGACGATGATGGACTCAACAAAGCTTACAAAGATATTTTACCTCTGCTAAAAAATAAACAAAATGATAGGTCACAATCCCTCAAAACCAGTGCTTCATACGATGATCAAGCATCAAATGTGATAGTGGTAAATAGAAAACAAGTGCTTGCAAACATGAATAATAGTGGTGGTGGAGATGGGAATGTCATAGTAAGCACTAGTTCTGGATCTGATCGCAGTAGAAGTCGTCTATACATGCTTGCGTAAATAGAAAGAGAGATTGAATCATGACACAATCAAAAGTTACAATCACTGAATCTTTACCAGGATCTGTAGAATCCTTGACAGTCATTTCCAATGGCGAGTCAGGAGCTTCTGTTAATCTTGCTGGAAAGGGATTGACTTTGTTCATGTATCATGAAAGTATTCTCAGCGATACTATACAGGGAACCATTGAGTACATTGATACTGGTTCCACTTATGTAACCTCTGACGAAAAAAATGTTAGAGAGAGTTTGCCGATTGTTGGAACTGAAAAGGTTGAAGTAAAGTTCACAGATAACAGTGATGTGACGATCGGAAAACTTGATATGTATGTCAATAAAGTCACTCCGATAGGAAATGATGCAAGAAAAGCTGTTGTAAGACTTGATCTTGTTTCGAGAGAGTGCTTATTGAATGAGAAGATTCGTCTTAGAAATAGATTTGATGGAAGGATATCTGATCACATCAATAAGATTTTGACTGAAAAAATACCTAACGGGTTAGAAACACAAAAAAATGTTGACATAGAAGAGACACAAAATAATCTTAACTTTATATCAAATAATAAGAAGTCATTCTATACCTTAAACTGGTTATCAAAGAAAGCAGTTTCTGCACAAAACCAGGACAAAGGATCAAGTGCAGGATATTTTTTCTACGAAACATCAGAGGGATTTTTCTTTAAATCTATTGATGGACTTCTTTCTCAAGAACCAAAGAAAAAAATCATTTACAATGAAGTGCCTGATGAAGAAGGGAAAATCATTAATAAACTTAAGCAGTATGATTATAAGGCACTGTCATATTCAAAAAATGATTTGATAAACGCTCAAGATAAACTTCAGATTGGAACATTTGCTACAAGATTGGTTACCTTTGATCCATTTAATGCAAAATATATTGTCTACACACCAAACGCTGAAGAAAATGAGAGTGGCGATAAATTGAAACTAGGTGGAGAGAATCTTCCTAAACTCAATGATGAGTTTAATGTTGATGGTAATGAGAAAAACTTTTCAAGAACCACCTATGTTATTTTAGATAAAGGATCTTTGCCCTCTGGTAATACTCAGCAGCAGATTGAAAAATCAGAAGAAGAAAACTTTGATAATAGAAACATTCTTAATCAATCGATTATGAGATATAATCAGTTTCTAAGTTACTCTTCATCTATAACAATACCTGGTGATTTTGATTTACATGCTGGTGATGCCATNACTCTTGATGTTCCTTTGATTGAGGTTGACAAAACGAATAAGAAGAGTAATATGGATTCGGGTCTATATATTATAACCGATTTGACTCATTACATGACTGGTGAGACTCTTCTTACCAGGCTTGAACTGGTACGAGATTCTATTGGTATTAAGAGGAACTAAAATGGAAAGTATAGAAAAGCATATTGAGGAGGATAAAAAGATCCTTCAAGATCCTACAACAAATCCACAAATGCGTCGTCACATTGAAGGCGAACTGCATGAACTAGAAGAATACGTAGAACATCATAAGAAAGAAATCGAAGCTGGAGACCATCATGATCCCAGTTACCTGGAACTTTTCTGTGATCAGAATCCATCTGAACCAGAATGCTTAATTTATGACGATTGATGGAGTCATCTTCGATTTTTAATCCTGGGTTTCTTGGATCAAGTTTTGATTGGTGGATCGGTCAGGTTTCTGACGATTCATACTGGAGAGATAATATTAGCCCGACTAAGTATGATAGTCCTGGTGGTCCCTTAGGATGGGGATACAGATACAAAGTTAGAATCATTGGTCTTCACGATCGTGATGAGGAAAGCATTCCCTCTGATCAGTTACCATGGGCAAATGTAATTTACCCTGTAACAGCTGGTGGTGGTCAGGCAGCCGCTTTTCAAACCCCTAATATTAGACAGGGTAACTTTGTATTTGGATTTTTCCTGGACGGAACTGACATGCAAGTTCCCGTTATCATGGGAGTGCTTGGAAATAATACAAAAACAGTTCTTCAGAAGGCAACGAAAAATCTTGATGGAAAGAGTGGACATGCTGATAGAGCAATAGCACTTCTCTTAAATGATGATTCACCAGACCGAGATAAAAAGGTAGTTCAGGAAGGCAACGCTGAAGGTGAAGGTTGTGACTCAGTNCATATGTGCAATGCTGGTGATTTGATCCGCCAGGAANAAATATGTNAAAAAATACCACTCAAAACACCTGAGAACCAGGTTCAGTCCTCNATTAANAATATGAAGACTGAGATTGAGAANTTGACTGGNAAGATTAGNAAATATATGAACTCGATTACGAGTTACGCTGACGCAGTATCTTTCCGCTCACAAAATCCACAGATTCTTATTAAAGATGCATCTAAGGTATTGGCAAAGTACACTAAACCTGTGATGGATCAGATGATGGAGCACTCACAGAAAGTTCTTAACAAAAATCTAACTGANGTAGTATCTGCACTTCCCTCTAGTGAAAGATATCTNTTTGCAGAAATGAAAGAAGAGATGAATGAGATGNCNCTTTGTNNNTACAATGGAATCACTAANAATCTTTCAAATAAACTTGAAGGATTACTTCTTGAAGCACTNGATATTGANAATCTGATCGCACAAGCAAGAGGNAATGCATCTGANGGNAAACAAAATGCATTCGGTGATGGTANTCGCCCGACAGTCCCTGAGGTTCCAACCTGTAGTGCGGAGGATCTCATGGCAAGTGTTATTGTTACGAATATGGGNNAGATACAGGAAAACAATGANACGATGCTACAAGGTGTCAATGAGTTCCTAAATGATATANCAGATAAAGTATCTGGAGTGTTGGGTATTGCCGATCAAGTGAGTAAAGGTCTTGGTATTTTGGGAGCACTCACTCAGTTACCAAATATTAATACAAGCATGGGAGCTGCCATGCTATTCAACAACTTAAGTCTTGATGTGTTTGGTTGTGAAGTTAAACCAAATGAGGCAGTCTCTGACGAGTATACATTTTGTAGTGGTGGAAGTAGCAAACCAGATGCTGAGAT
>NZAU01000111.1 GCA_002686215.1 Candidatus Woesearchaeota archaeon | reverse complement strand
TTACAAATTAAAAATGCTGGTGATGATCGTATAGGCCCTCTTCAGCNGACGAAATAAGAAAGGTAAGGCAAAAAAGAAAAGCAGCAGACCCTAAGTTTAAAACAAAGAAGACTAAAATATCAGCAGACTCCTTTAAAAAACAATCCCCAGTTGCTAGAGTCGGACAAAAGGCACTCCCAGGAACTGCTATGGGTGGTGCTCTTGCTACAATAAAATCCTCAGAAGGAGGGGCGCTGGTCAAACAACCAGGTGAGGAAGAAAAAGAACCGAATATTTTAGAGAAAATTTTAGCAGGCGTTACTTCAATTCTTGAGACTCTAAATGAGCAACGGGAAGCTAATAAAGATCGTGCGGATCAACAAAGAAGACTTCAGGAAAGAAAAGGTAGAAAAGCAAAAGAAGATAAACTTGAGAGTGGGATCTTCAAAGGAATAGCAAAGCAAGCAAAGAAGATTCTCAAACCTGTTGAGGGATTACTAAGTCGGATTCTTAAATTCATAGGAACAATCCTAATAGGAAAAGTTCTTCATGAANATTGTTGATTGGATGAGTGATCCTGATAACCAAGGAAAACTTGATGCAATAGGNAACTTTTTAAAGAATACATGGCCTGCATTACTTGCAGCATACTTGTTATTTGGAAATAGTCTTGGTCGGTTTGCAGTAAAACTGATTAANGTTGTTGGTGGATTTGTTATTAAACTTGCATCAAAGATAATACCTGCATTAATTGCNGGAGTAAAAAGACTTGGATTAGGGAAGAGTTTAGCACTTGCTGGACTTGCTGTTGGCGGGACAATGCTCGCAGGTCGTATGATGGATGGTGGTGCTGATGATAAAGATCCACCACCAGATAAAAAACCTGAACCAGACAAGGCAGCACCTGCACCAGCACCTGCACCTACAGCACCAGCACCTACAGCACCAGCACCAGCACCTGCACCTACAGCACCAGAACCTGCACCAGCACCTGCTGCACCAGAACCAGAACCTAAGAGTAAAAAGAGGCAAGTTCCTGTCACTGCAGAGGGAATAAATGAGGAGATAGATCGCACTAATAGAAGGATTGAAAACCTTGAAGGGGTTTTAAGTCGTAATACGGGTCAGCTTGAACGGGAGGAGAGAAACCCTAAATCTAGAATAAACCAGCTGAAGAGGTATCGAGAAAAATTAGAGAACATAAAAGAAGCGAAAGGATTNTCTGGTGGTGGAATTGTTCCTGGTGGTGGACCAAACAAAGACACCGTGCCTGCTATGTTGGCACCTGGCGAATTTGTTATGAGCAGAGGTGCTGTACAGAAGTTTGGTAGTTCAACTTTAAATGCAATGAATACGATGGGTGGTGGTTCTGGAAGACCAACATTTAAAGGTGGTTTGATGTATGCATCATCTGGCGGAGACGTACCAGCAAAAGAAGAACCAGGTGGAAGAAATAAAACAGAATCTAAAGATGAGGGTGGTGGATTCATTGGTGGATTAATGAGTGCTATGGGTGGTTTATTTGGTGCTCAAAAAGCGAAGAAAGAAAAGAAAGAATCTAGAAAAGGTAAACCTGAAGAGGAGTCATCTCCTGGTAGTAGTCTCACTGAAGTTCAACAAAAGGCACTTCAAGTTCTTGCAAAGTATGAGTCTGGAGCAGCAGGATATGATGCTGTCAATCAGATTGGAACAAAAGGTGGTAGAGGTGTTGAAGGATTCTCTGGTGATATTAAGAAAATGCCTCAACATGAAGGTAGATCTCTGACAGACTTTACGATTGCAGAAATTAAAGCACTTCAATATGATGATGGAAAGATGTCAAATAGTCAGTGGATAGAATCAGGAAAACTTCATGCTGTTGGTGCATATCAATTCATTGGAAATACTCTACCTGGAGTTGCGGAGAGAGCTGGTATCCCTGACAGTGCTAAATTCTCTCCTGCTGTGCAAGACTTGATGGCACTTCAGTTAATGAAGGAAAGAGGGATTTCTCCATGGGTGGGTCCAAGTGATAAAGCAACTGCTGCGGAGAGAGCAATAGTTGAGCAGGCAAGAAGTGTTCCAATTGCATATGACAAGAAATCTGGTGGGGGAGCTATCACTACGTTTGGTGGAGGTGGAACATATACTGCTAGTTCAAGTAGTAGTGGATCATCTACAAGTAAGAAGAGTGGTGGATCTGATCCCACTGGGTTAGGATTTCTTGCTAAAATTATGAAATCTCAAAATGAGATGATGTCTGGTTCATCTAGCAGCAAATCCAGCAGACCTTCTGCAACTCTTGGAACAGCACCAAAACCATCCTCACCACCACCCCCACCAGTTACCGCGCCACCAAAGGTTGAGGTTATGAATACCACTGAACAGTCTCCTGGTCAAAAAACCCCAGTCTCTGAAACTGCTTCTCATGTACCAATGATACCATCGGCACCAAGAGACGCATCTAAGATTACTGTTTTAGGACTCCCCGCATAATAAGATATGGCATTACCAGCATTATTAGGAGCAGGGGCAAGAGCAATCGGTGGACAGATGTTACGGTCTGGTGGAAGAGCTGCTGCATCAAAAATACTTAACCGTAAAGATAAGAAGCAAAGAGGAATTGTAAAAAAAGAAAACGGTCAACAAGCAACTGGAGGTGGTGGTGCTCTGGTTGTAAGACCTAAGACTACTATGATTCCTGCATCCAGGATGACATCATCTGCAGCACCTGGAAAACCTACATCAACTGGAACTGGATCTAACATTCTTCTTGAAATATACAATAAAGTTATTGAAATAGATGGAGTACTGAAAGGAACTCTTGCCGAAGAGAAAGCAAGATCCAGAGCAGAACTCATGGATCTTGAAGAACAAAAAAGACAAAAACAAGAAGGAAAATTAGAAAAGAAAAAAACAAAAGAGGAGAAAGAAGCGGGGGGAAAACTTCAACTCCCTCAACTAAGTTTCCTTGATCGAATAAAACAATTTATTTCATCAATTATTACTGGATTTATTCTTCAGAAGTTAGTTGACTTTGCTCCACAACTGGAGATGATTGGAAATATAATTGGAACTGGAATTGAAATTGTTGCTGATTTAATTATTGGTGTAGTGGATGCTGCGGGCACGTTCTTAAAGTGGGGACAAGATGCATATGATGCAACCGAGAGATTTCTAAAAGATAATTTTGGAGAGGGTGCTGCGGAGGCTTTTGAGGGTCTCATGTCGAACCTCAATACAGCATTCAATCTCATCTCAATTATTGCACTAGGTATTGCTGCATTCAATCCTTTTGAAGACCTGGGAAAGGANAGAAGAAGAAAGTAAAACTTGACAAGAGGGGGAGAGATGTAAAGAAGAGAAAACAAATAAAGAAAGACTTTGATAAGATAAGGAAAAAAAATCCACAACTTTCTAGAAAAGANGCTTTAGCTAGAGCAGAAAGAAAGAATAGAGATGTAAAGAAAAGAAATAAGGTAAAGCAAGAGTTTGATAAAATTCGGAAAGACAATCCGAAACTCTCAAGAGCTGATGCTCTAAAGAAAGCAACTGAAGCAGTTGATTCTCCACCAAAACCAAAAGGTTTCTTTGGTAGAATTGGTCAAGGTCTTGCAGATTTTGGTGCAGGTGCTAAAGATCTTGCAACCAAAGGTGTCAAGGCACTTGGTGGTGGATTAAATTATTTGTCTGGTGGAAACCTTGGTAAACTAGGTAACTTCTTACAAGATCAATACAAAAATGCATCTGAGTTTGCACGAAAACAATATGACAGAGTAACNGCNGTTGCAAAAAGANTGAAGGGTAAATTTGATGCTGGTATGAAATCGTTCCAAAGTAAACTTGGATCGTTAGCAGAGNGNGCAAAGNAANTNGTNATNCAGAAAATTTTAGATCCACTCAAACCATTTCTTGATCCTATAATTGAAAAAGCAAAGAGTATTGGAGACTCATTNTANAAAGCACTCCAGAAAATACCTGGGTTTGATAATATCACNAAAGTTCTGAAAAAATTTGGTGGTGCTGGTAGTGGTCAGATCCTTGAAAAACTTGGTGCAAAAGCACTTCCAGTTATTGGTGGTATATTTAATTTACTTTTTGCATATGATAGATTGGCNTCTGGAGANAGCACAGGTGCCTTGATAGAAACCGTGTCTGCTGGTTTGGACCTTGGTGGATTAGCACCAGGATCAATGGCTCCTTGATACATATATGTTTGCNCGTGATTTTGTTCCNGCAATNCAAGAGACTGANACTAATNTTATTAATGGAATGGGACTTGGTGGTNTTAAATCTGCGTTGGATACTGCTGGGGCAAAACTNCCANANCTTGGANNNCTGGTCAAGATGATAACTGGTGGTGAAGACAAAAAAGAAACTAAAGAAACTAAAGTNACAGACCCTGCTGCTACTGGAGGAGGTCAACCTACAACTACAGAGAGTGGGTCAAAAATGGGTGAGATTAATGTTGAGAAGAGTAATAACATCGTTAACATTGGTAAGGATTTGATTAGTAAAGGATTCTCTGTTGCAGAACACCCAGACTTTACTAAGACACCAACAGCATCTGGTGGTTCGTATACTCCAGGTGAGGGAAGTGTTTCTGATGTTCACAGTGGTCGTGGACACTACGAAGGTAGAGCTATCGATGTCACAGACTGGAGAGGAACTCTTGAAGATTCAAAGGCAAGATATCGCAGCGTCTTGGATTCAGTTTATAATGATGGAGATATGGGAAATAAACTTCTCATCCATGACAGTTGGGGCATAGCAGATCAAACAGGTAAGGATGGTCCTGGAGCACATGGACACCCACAGCACATGCACATTGAGGTAAAGGATAAGGGTGGTAAGATAGGTAAGGGACTCTTTGCAAACCTAGGTGGTCCAGAATTTGTCTTGGACTCAGACTCCTTCATGGCAATTGAAAACAAATTACCAGGATTCCTGGGAGCACTCAATAAAGCAGATGGTGAAGAGGCATTGAAAGTTTTAGCAAACTATGCATCATATGAGCAAGGCGGTAGTCAAACTGTTATTGTGAACAGAAATCAAATCATTGGGGATATGGCACAACAGAAACAACAACAACAGGCACCAATTGTAATTCCCGTTGCCAGTGGATCTGATGCAACTGCTGGACTCTATGCAATGAGTTAAATAGAGATAAGAGGTAGTATTAAATGTCAAACCAAGTAACACTAAGGTCGTCCACGCAGTCTCTGCCAAGAACAATATTAATTACTTCCAATGAAGATCCCAGCAAGCAGGTAGATTTAGTTGGTGGTTTGATATCTATCGCATACTTTGAAAGTATATTGAGTGATACTCTCAGAGCTACGATTACCTTCACTGATACTGGTATTAATAGTGTTGATGGCATCAAAGAGAGTATATTAGAGGGACTTCCAATCGTAGGACAAGAAAAGGTTCTCCTGAAGTTTGAAGATAACAATGAGGTAACTATTGGTGATAAACCAGAGTTAGTGATGTACGTGAACAAGGTAACTCCTATTGCTGATGACACCAGGAAGACACAGATTAAGTTAGAACTGGTTTCGGCAGAGTTTATTCGTAATGAAAAAACAAGGATAACAAAAAGATATGATGGAAAAATATCAGATCATGTAAAGCAACTATTGACTGAGGGAAATAGTATTGGACTTAAGACTATAAAAGATGTCAGTGACATAGATGAGACATTGAACAATTACAATTATATTGGCAATAATAAGAAACCTTTTTATATCATCAACTGGTTGTCTAGGAAAGCAATCTCTGCAAAGAATCAAAAGAAAGGAAAGAGTGCAGGATATTTTTTCTATGAGACATCAAAAGGATTTCATTTTAAATCTATTGATAGTCTGTTCTCTCAGGAACAGAAAAAATCAATCATCTATAATGATACCCCTGCAGTCCCCGAAGGGTATGATTTAAAAGCTTTGGAGTACAGCAAGGACAATAATGTTAATGTACAAAACAAATTGAAGATGGGAGCATATTCAACGAGAACCATATTGTTTGATCCATTTACCACATACTATGAGGTAATCACACCAAATGCAGCAACTGATGAGGATGCTTTGAAACTTGCTGGTAAGAAATTACCTAAACTAAATGATGAATTTAATAATGAAGGTGCGAATAAAGAGTTCACGCGCACAACTTATCATCTTCTTGATAAGGGAACTTTGCCAACAGGCGATACAAATCAGCAGATAGATAAGTCGGAGGAAGAAAATTTTGAGTACAAAGATATTTTGAATCAGTCTATCATGAGGTTTAATCAGTTCTTTTCTGCTATGGCAACTGTCACGATTCCAGGAGATTTCTCCCTAAGTGCTGCTGACATGGTATACTTGGATGTACCACAACTTGAGGAGGAGAGAGCAGAGAATACCAGTAAGCAAAATAGCGGTCTATATATTATAGCAGAGCTTACACACTACGTACATGTAACCGAGGGCACTTTTACTAAACTATCATTAGCAAGAGATTCATTCGGAAAGACTGGAAAACCAAGCAAATCCAGCATAGCAAACTAAGTATCAGTAAACTTAAATGGAAAGCATAGAGAAGCATATCGAAAAGGATAAGGAGATTCTTCAGGATCCCACAACCAATCCACAGATGCGTCGTCACATTGAAGGCGAACTGCATGAACTGGAGGAGTACGCAGAACATCATAAAAAAGAAATTGAAGCAGGAGATCATCACGATCCTACTTACCTAGAACTTTATTGTGATCAGAATCCCTCAGAACCCGAATGTCTGGTTTATGACGACTGATGGAAGCAAGCACGTTATTTAATCCTGGTTTTCTTGGAACAAACTTTTCATGGTGGGTTGGTCAGATAGCTGACGACTCCACATGGAGAGACAATATTAATTCGGGAAAATATGCGGATAAGAATAGCGTACCTGGTTGGGGAAGAAGATACAAAGTAAGAATCATTGGTCTTCATGATCAGGGACAAGAGACAATCCCAGATGATCAATTGCCATGGGCAAATGTCATGTATCCCATCACTGCTGGTGGTGGACAAGCTAATGCAAGTCAAACACCAAATCTCCGTCAGGGAAATATGGTGTTTGGTTTTTTCCTTGATGGTCAAGATCAACAAGTCCCTGTTATCATGGGAGTTCTTGGCAACAATTCCCAAACAAAATTAAATCAAAAAATTGGAACCAACAGAGTCACCAATACTACTGCTGGAACTTTAGCAACATCTGGATATGCAGATGGTGCTGTTGCTAAATCTGGAACTGCAAGAGAGGTTCCTCCTGATGAGGACAAGAGTGTCACTCAACCAGGATCTCCTGGTGCTGCAAATGAAAATGCTGATGCAGTCCACCAAACAACTGCTGCTGATACAAAACGTTCAGCAAAGTGCAAAGAAAAAATTGTACTGATGAAAGCAGATCCTGCGGAGTTGGTTCCATCAGCAATCAAAGGAATTCAAACAGCGATTGAGAATCTAACTACTAAATTAGATTCATATCTTCAGGCAATCACAAGTTATGCAGATGCTGTCACCAATACTATCACAAATATTCAAAATTTGATGCAAAGTTTTTCGCAAGAAATTGCGAAATACATGAAGGTGATCTTTGATAAGATCATGGAATATGTTATGAAAGTTTTGAATAAGGCAATGAATGCAGTTGTTGCGGCTCTCCCATCTAGTTTTAGATATCAGTTTGCCGACATGAAGGAGGTCCTCACTGATCTGATTCGTTGTTTATATTCAAAATTGACAGATGGTCTCATGGGATTGGTTTCTTCTGCATTAAGTGATGCAATAGATGTTCCTGGACTTGAAAAACAGGCTAGAGACAGAGCAGCAGCGGGTCAAGATGAGAATGGAAACCCTGCTGATGCAACAACAAATCCAAACGTGCCCATGTGTACTGCAGAGTCACTTACTGCTAGGGTATTAAAGGCAGCAAAACCAGATATAGATTCTGCCAATAACAATATCGTAAATAATTTAAATTCCTACATGGAGGATATCAACGATACTCTTGCAGGAGTTACCGGATCTTTTCCTGATATTAAAAATTTAATTCCAGATATCGGTGGAAGCATAACCTCTGCATTATCTTTTGCTAACATCAAACTAAGTCTTTTTGGATGTGAGATAAAACCAAACATTGCACAATCAGATTTCTATACTTTCTGCTCTGCAGGAGATTCGCAACCAGATTCACAAGCACCAAGTTCTAAGTCTATTGATGATAAGACAGCAGCGGAGGATCCCGCTGCGGGAGAAGAACAAACACCATACGTTGAACCCACAAGAGCAACAGCAGATGTAAATAATCAAACTTCTGGACTTGAGGTTGGAGATAAGGTGACAGATCCAGAAGTTCTTGCTGCAATAGAAGAAGAAAAAGAAATAGGTAGAACAGGTCAAATATCCACTGTTGATCCATCAACAACAGAAATTACCAATAGACCTTTGACTCAAGCAGAGCAAGACGAAAGAGAAGCCGAACGAAATTCTCTGGATCTTTACTGATAAATATCATTACGGATATGAGAATGTAGTATAGAAACGCATGTCATCTTTTAATATCTTTGGACCTGCTACTAAGAAAGACATCCGCGTTGGATATGTTGATCCTGACAGAGGATACGTACAAAACGTAAGCATACTTGAAGCTAATAGGTATGCTGCGCTCAATCCTGGAACTGTTTTTATTCTCTACAACAGAGATAAAACTAGATATCTCACAATCAATGAAGTAAATGCACTAACTCCTGACGTATTGGAAGTTGATGGTAATGTTTGTGAAGGTATTCAAGGACTAAAACCAAATGAGAGACCACCCTTTACAACACCATTCGGGTCTGGTGGTACAGGTGGTGGAACTGGAACAACTGGTGGTGGAACTGGAACAACTGGTGGTGCAACTGGAACAACTGGCGGTACAGGTGGTGGAACTGATGCTCAACTCACTGGATCTGGAGCATATGATGATGGATGTAGAGGGAGATTATATCTTAGTGGAGGCGGTGGTGTAGGCGCTGTAGGATCTCCTATTTTTGGTAGAGATGGATCTCTCTTAGCAGTTAGAGTTTTGGCAGGGGGATTTGGATATCGATATGAACCTAAAGCAAAGTTAATTGATACCTGCAAAAGGGGATCTGGTGCGGTAATCAGAACAGTTATTGGAGAACTTCCACCTACTGTTGAATATTTTGATCAGATAGAAGATTTTGAGGTATATGATTTTACTCCTGACGGGACAGAACTATCTGGATATGGTAATAGGTTTGGTCCAAATGGAGAGGATTTGGGGCAATGGGATCCAAATCTATTTGCAACTCTTGCACAAGATCCGATTGGAGCAGAGATCCAGAGGTATCAAGAATTTTTAAGGCAGGGAATTAATCCTTTCTGGCACACCAGAAAAGAAAACCCACTTTCAGTCACGTTTAGAGATAAAACAAGTAGAGTTCTTCACAAAGTTACAGACAAAGGATATCGAGAAAGAAGAAGAAAAGCTGGAGTCACGGATGATTTTGGTTGGTCCGACTGGATGAACAAATATGCGGTGTCTCCAGTTCCAGAATCAAATGCGCCTGGCAGTGATTATGCTGGACGTGTAGCAACCATGGAATGGGAAGAGGACTTTCCTTATACTGGAGAGTATGTTTTCCGTGGCATGGCAGACAACATTGGAAAACTATATCTTGATAATGAATTACTCATTCAGACTGGTCAGTTTGGTGGTCTTAATGCAAAAAATGTACAACCAAAAAATACAGTTAGAAAGACTGTACAAGAGGGTGTTCATAGAATTAAAGTTGATTTGTTTAATGTTCCGATTAAAGAAAAAATACGACCTAAAAAAGCATTAGGTGGTAGAGTCCCCGTTAAATTTGATGTATATGGTCAAGGCAACAAAAGCACTCAGTTAATCACGTATGTCTTCACTTCTGAAGATGGGAAAGATTCTTTTACATTTAGACCAGGAAAAACCAGAGGTAGTAAATATTCGTATAGTAGAACAGAAAATGTTTTACCTAATACAAACTACAGAGTAAAGGCAGCTACTAGTGGTGGACGTGACTCAGGTGAATATGAATACCCAATAACTTATGAGGATTTGCATCCATCAAATCAACCAAATACGGGTAGAGGAGCTCGTGGTGGTATTAGAGTTGAAAATAATGGTAAGAGAATTGAACTTAAGGATGGTAAAGGTGATGACGCAAATG
>NZAU01000110.1 GCA_002686215.1 Candidatus Woesearchaeota archaeon | reverse complement strand
GTTTTCAAAAGCTGGAGATTATGAAAACTTTACAACTGGAACTAATGCTGATGATGCTATGATTTATACCATTGCATCAAACCAGGTTAATGCCATTCAATATTTAAAAGCAGTAAGAACTTTAATTGTAGGCACATCTGGAGGCGAATTTACAGTTTCTGCTGATGGTACAGATGCAAGTATCACACCAACTAATGTAACGATTAAAAGACAAAGTTCTTTTGGATCATCAGGTGTTGATGCTATTCCAGCTGGTAATGCAGTTTTGTTTTTACAAAAAGCAAAAAGAAAAATTAGAGAATTAGCTTATAACTTTGATAGTGATGGTTATGTTGCTCCAGATTTAACCATACTGAATGATACAGTAACTAAGTCTGGAGTTAATCAAATGATATTCCAACAAGAGCCAGATAGTATTATTTGGTGTGTTAGAGATGATGGAGTATTAGCTGGATTAACTTATCAAAGATCAGAAAATGTTGTTGCTTGGCATAGACATATATTCGGTGGTGCTTTTGGATCTGGTAATGCAGTTTGTGAAAGTGCTGCATCAATATCAGGAACATTAACTGAAGATGAATTATGGGTTATTGTTAAAAGAACAATTAATGGTGCAACAAAAAGATATGTAGAATGTTTTTCTAATTTTGATTTTGATGAAACAGATGCAACAGATTTTAAATTTTTAGATAGTCATTTAAATTATTCTGGATCTGCAACAACAACACTATCAGGTCTATCACATTTAGAAGGACAAACAGTATCTATCCTGGCTGATGGATCTGTACATGCAAATAAAACTGTAAGCTCAGGAAGTATAACCTTGGACAGATCAGTTACTAAAGCATGTGTTGGATTAGCTTATGATAGTGTTTTACAAACAATGAGAATTGAAGGTGGAGCTGCTGAAGGAACTTCTCAAGGTAAAACAAAAAGAATTTCAAAAGTTGTTTTAAGATTATTTGAAACTGTTGGTGTTAAAGTTGGNCCAAGNTTANNNCAATTAGAGACAGTTCCATTTAGAACAACATCCAGTAANTTATCAGCTCCAGTTGATACNCTTCTTGCTGGAGATAAAGAAATAGAATTTAGAGACGACTATAACTCAGATGGATTTATNTTTATNAAACAAGACCAACCTCTTCCATGTTCAGTCTTAGCAATATATCCAACTGTGGTTACATCGGATGGTTAAATACAAAATAATTCCATACGAAAAAAGTCATACAGATGAAATCTTAACATTTGGGATGAATGATAAATTATTGGAAAATGATGCAAGTAGTGAAGAAGGTCGGATCGATTATGGAATACCTGGTCTGTCATTTACTTTACTGGCTGACAATAACATTGTGCTTTGTGGCGGCATTACTCCTCTTTGGGATGGAGTTGCTGAAGGCTGGGTTATTGCATCTAAAAGAATTTACGATCACAAAATTAAATCAGTATCGTCAATCAAAAGACGATTAGATTTACTTTGTACTAACAACAATATCTGGCGAGTACAAACTTCAGTTAAAGAAGATTTTAAAGTTGGAGTTAGATTTGCTGAATGGCTTGGTCTAAAAAAAGAAGGTCTTATGCTGAAGTATGGACCTGACAAAACTAATTATTATAGGATGGCAAAAATTTATGAGTGCGATAGGTAATATAGCTGCTGCACAAACAGCAAAGACAATAGGAAAATACAACGAAAGACTTGCTTATGAACAAGCTGCATACGACAGAAAAAAAGCAGCAGTCCAACAAAAAGTTTTTGATACTATTGAAAGACCTAGATTTGTTAAACAACAAGAACAAGCTTACTCAAACTTTTTTGTAAATGCTCTTAGAACTGGAGCTGAATTTAGAGAAGGAACAACTCCATTTTTAGTTGGTGTAGAAAACAGAAGTAATCAAATGTTAGATTTAGCTTTAGCTGACTATAACCAAAAAGTTGCTTTTAATGATCAGATTAATCAAAGTTTATTATTAGAAGCTAGAGGTAGAGGCGAAAGATTAAAAGGCGATTTAACTGCAAGAGCAGAATACATGAAAGCTGCTGGTAGCCTTCTCACTATGGGTTATCAAAGTAATCAACAAGGNAGATTGGTAATTACATAATGGCTAAGTTAGAAATTATTGANAGCAAACAANGTGTAAGAGAAAGTAAAACTCCAAACACTATTAGTTTATCTTTACCATTTACTTTAGCTCAAACGCANAAAGCTGGAATAAATGCAGTAGCAAAATCTATAAAAGATATTCAAAAAGATTTGTATGCTCTTGAAGATGACAATCAATACAATGAAGCTATTAAGGATGTAAATATTCTTATCAATAAAGAATATGATAAATATCTAAATAGTACAGATGTTGAAGCTCCTAATAAATTTGACAAAACTTTAAGCAANGATGCTTTTTCAAATATTNTAAATAAACAAAATCTTCCAGTACAAAGAAGATTATTAAATAAGATTGCTGAACAAAAAGCTTTATTAGTTCCTAAATTAAGTTCGCAAGTTAGCAAAAATGTTGTTGATGCTTTTGGATCTAATTTAGATAAGTCATTTGATAATGCGATTTCAGGCTTAGTTAGTACAGACCTTGCAACAATAGCTTTTTCTACTAATGCTTTTAACTCATTGGCTAACAATGAAGTTTATAGAAATTATCTTGGTCCAAAAACTTATGATGAATTAGTTAAAAAGAAAACTAATTTAAAAAATAAAATATTATTAAATACAGAAATTAAGATAAATCCTAAATCAGTTTTAAAAAATCAAGATGCTTTATTAGAAGCTGTTGGTCCAGAAACTGCTAAAGAATATGTTAATGAGGCTAGAAAACAAATAATAAGTGATAGAGCACAGAAAAATAATAAAGAAAGAATTGAATTATTAGTTAATCAAGACAGTAAGATTGGAACATTNACNGAAGTTTTATTAAGGATNAATAACTTTAGATCAGATCCAACAGATGAGAACTTTACAAATGAGTTACCAACTATAAGTGAAGTTTTTGAATTATATGATCTTGATNTAATCAACGAGGCTATGTTTGTAAAACTTTCAGATATTTTATCTGAGCCTGGTAGAATTGATGCACAATCAACAGCTTTATCTAATGATGAAGTATTTAAATTAGTAACTGAACANTTTGCTGCTGCTAAAACAATTCAACAATTAGATGATGTTAAAAAGTCATATATCTTAGATCAAGAAGTTTTAATGAACTTAGCATTAAATGATATATCAACATTAAATACTTTNGTTGATAAAGCTAAATCAAATTTTGAAAGNCATAAAGATTACAAACAATATTTAGGTCAAATTAAAGATAGTATTAGAAANATNGATAGAGTTAGATCAAGAGATGCTCAGGCAGTAGCATTAGCAATCGCAACTAAAGAAAANGAAATANTTAAAAGTTACAACAGAAAAGTTGCAGATGGTATGAAACCAGAACTTGCTTACTTAGATGTTTTATCTGAGGAAATGCCTAAAGAGTTTATTCCTACTTTAGATACTTTAGTTTTACCNANAAGANTNNCTGATATTNNANNAGCTATNGGANATAATCCTGANAAGTTTTTTGANGATNTANANAANGAAGTNTTANAAAATTATAGAATTAATCAAACTGCTACTGGTGCAAAAAGAATGATTGAGGATTTAGATAAAATNAATTTNTTTAGAGATATTTTCTATATTCGTAATCAAATNGGTGGNATGGANTTTGCATTAAAAGAAGGTGGCAAAATNAAAAACNTNNNNATNGATAGAGGANANATNGAATAATGAATTTATTAGAAAATGTTTATTTGCCAGACTTTAAGAAAAGACAAATTAGAGATAGTGAAGCTTACAAACTTTTAGAAAAAAATGGAATGGACACATCTCCATTAGAAGGCAACTACGAAGAAAAAGCTATCAATGTTAAAATGAAAGACTTTGATAGTTANATTAANGAAGGTGGTACTAAAGAAGATTGGGTTGCTTTACATGCAGACAAAGAAACACAAAAAGAATTTTTTGGAACNATTGGAGATTTCTTAGTTGATACTGGTAAAGACACAGTTTTAAGTTTAGGTGTTGCAGCTATCAATGGTGCTGATGTTGCTACAAACTTAATGCCAGTTGTTGCAAAACTTTTAGATAACTCTCCTCTTGCAACTGCANTNCCAAATGGTTTTATGAATGCAGAAACAGAAGAGCAAATTTATAATGCTGCTAAAACTGCATCTGACAATTTAGGTAAAGCTAGAGATTATTTAAAATCATTTAAAGAAGATGACAACATAGTTTCACAACTCATCGGAGTTATGGGTCAAGATTTAGTTTATTCAGTTCCAATGTATAAAGCATTAAGNAATGCTGGTGTTCCACAATATCCAGCTTTCTTNATATCTGGNGGTGTTGGTGGAGCAATAGGAATTGAAGAAAAAGTTTTAGGAGAGGACAGTACATTCTCTAAATCATTATTTGCAAAAGATATAAAAGCATTAAAAGATTTAGTTGGTATTTTACCTAATACACCTGAAGATAAAATTGCAGATGAAGTTGTCCAGGCTTTAGAGTATGGAGCTTTCTCAACTGCTATTCCAGCAGTCATAGATAGTTTTAAATTTATGAAACGATACATACCAGCTTTTGCTGGAGGAGCTGCTATTACAACAATGTCTGGAGATGATGCTGAGGCTAGTCCAATCAAAGCAATAGCAAATGCAGTATTTAAATCTTCAGTTAGAGATGCTGCTGAAAAGAAAATTACATCAGGCTCAGGTCAACAAATATTAAATACAATACAGAATACTCCTGGAGTTAAATCATCTGAAATAAAATGGATTGGTCTTGATACATTTTTAAAAGATAAGAAAAAAGTTACTCAAGAAGAAGTATTAAAATTTATTGAAGATAATAGAATTGATGTAACTGAGGTTATGTTTCCAAGAACTGGAAAAGATTTTGGAATGTATAATGATATGCTTGAAAGCATCGAACAAAGAAAAATTAATTTTGTAAATAGTAAAAAAGATTTAAGAGGTGGAGATCAAAGAATAGATTTTGATAATTATAATGTATCAACACAAGTTGAGCCTAATGAAAATAAAGTTTTTTCTAAAGAACTTGTTGGAGAAAGATTAAGTTATAATGATATAGTTAATTTTAATCCAGTTGGAAAAACAATTAGAAGTTTTGATGATCCAAATACATTTGAGATTGATGTCGATGCAATTAAAAATAAATATAGATCAGATGAGTTAGAAAACACAGTAGATTTTTATATTGTTGACGACATTACAGATAGTGGAAGATCAATAGCAATAAGCAAAGCTGAATTTGAAGATCCTAAATTTAATAGTATTGTTAAAACAGTTACTAAAGGAGAGCCAGTTGGTCCTAAATATGAATTAGAGTTTATTACTAATATTAGTTTTGATGAACTTGATAAATTTGCTCTTGAATACACATCGAGAAATTTAAAAAAATTAAGATCAAAGCAAGAAGGAACTACAAGATACGAAACATATACAGAGCCTGGTGGAGAAGATTACAAAGAACTAATATTTAAGTTTAAACAAAAAGGTCTTATTGGTGGAGATAAACCAATTCCAGTTGAAACTAGAGTTACGAGAGCTGGTAACATAGATGAATATGCTATTGAAGAAAGTCCACATTTTAAAGAGCCTGGAGAAATAGCTCATGTAAGATTTAAAACAAGAGAAATTGATAGAGGTATGAAAAAAGTTCCTTTAAAAGTTTTATCTGTTGAAGAGATGCAATCAGATTTAGTTCAATCTGTTAAAAGATCAAATCAAGATATGAAACAAGATGCTCTTTCCTTTGATGGAGAAGTAGAGAATATTGATGCCATGGATAGTGTAATTACAGACTTTCCATTTAAAAATAATTGGTACGAACTAACTTTAAAAAGATTAATTAGATATGCTGCTGATAATGGCTTTGATGCAATATCAATACCTAAAGCATCTGTTGTTCAAGACAGATATAATCTAACAAGAAGAATAGAAGATCTTAATATTACAATGTTTGATCCTAAAAGAAATGAATTTGGTCTAATGGGAAGAGATCAAAATGGTGTAACTCAAATTGATGATATTTATACTGCTCAAGATATTGAAAAACAATTTGGCAAAGATGTATTTAATAAAATTAAAAATAAAGCAAAAGAACTTTCCGATACATCAGAAGATTATCCAAAAGTTGAATTGACTAAAATTATCGAGATGGGTGGAGAAGGTAAAGGTGCATTATACAATAAAACTATTCCAGCTTTTCTTAAAAAGTATGGCAAGAAATGGAATGCTAAAGTTTATGATGACAATATAGTTGAAAGTTTTGATAATCCTAATCTTTATACAAAAGATGGAAAATCA
>NZAU01000109.1 GCA_002686215.1 Candidatus Woesearchaeota archaeon | reverse complement strand
GGCAAAATTTTCTGTAATAAAGATACTAAACATTATAACAGAGTTCTGAGCTAAAGTCAATAGTGGTCGCCTGCTATAGAGTACATGTATAATCACAATATAGATTAGAAAGCAGGCCTAGTTTATAAGTCCCGAAAGCAACACACGCCTAGCCGACTGCAAGTACGCTCTAAGCAGGCCTGCTTCAAGCACCCTGCACGAACCAATTGAAGGGGGCGGCCTGCTGTGATACGGTGCGTAAACGGTGTCCTGTTCTGTAAGTAATAAAACAGATGACGCATCCCCATCCTGGCCCTCTGCGTAAGTAAACAAACGGTATCTAGCAGGCGTCCTTTGTGTGCCTCTCTGTGCGTACTCGAAATATTCTCTGCGTATGCCTGCTGTTTTCTCCTAGTTTGTCTCGTTTTAAAGCATACAGAATACGCAATATTTAAGTATTATAAAACATCCTACGCAAAAGACATACTCTGTGTGCGTAAGTGTGCGTAATGGTCGTCCTACTCGTTCTGATGACTATACCTGAAACAGGCAGTCGCAAGACTGACTTTAACCCTAGAGTAGTATATCTACAAAGCAGGCATGTCAAAGCATGTTTCTGAATAGGTAATGTGAGTATGCTCTCATCTGGACTCTAAGCAAACATGAGACTTGAAGCGCTCTCGTTACGCTAACAGTACTAGGTACCTGTTCTATTGTGTAGAGGTTGCTGGGAGTAGTTACCATTCGGGCTTTTCTCGGGCGGGTCTTCTCTGAGCAGACTGTAAGCGCTTAGATAGTCTAAGAGAAGATATAAACTCTAAGGTATTAAGAGTTAGTCTTTGTCTGTATAGTCTTTGGGGTCGTATGAGTGTTTCATGTACTTGGCGTATAAGTCTGCTATCTCATCTGAGGTTAATGGTGATTTACTATGCCACTCTGAGTTTAGATTATCTCCTAGATATGCCTCTAATACATCTAATTGTGCCTGTAGTTTGTCTATCTCTATCTGTATGCTCTGGCGTTCTTTCTCATACTTGTCTTTGAGTTCTTTAATCCTTCTCTGGTCTTGTATATTCTTGATAGGCATATTAGTTTAAGAATATCTTGTCGCCTTGTAGCGTAATATCATCACCTGAATTGACGCTGAAGTCGCCTTTTGATATAATATTCATCTCACCACCACATATGATATTAAAGTCTTCGGCACAGTTCATATTGATTCTACCATCTAATGAGTTCATGTTGATGTCGCCTTGTTCTACTTGTATATTGACATTAGCACCTTTACCGATTACTATGTCTAGGTGATTGTTTCTGACTTCACTAGCATTTATAAAGAGTTTCATTCTGCCATTAACGGTAACAATGTTGTCTTCTGTGATGACATTATAAGATGAACCACCTATACCTGTTATATGGTCTGATACTATTACATCCGTTCTCGTACCATCTGCGGCCATGTTGTATTGTGTACCACTTCTGTGTCGTTGTTGTATTGTCTCGTTGCCCTCGTTATCATCATACATCATGAAATGACCTGATTCTGTCTCGTATACATGTTTTTTAGGGTATGAATCTGACAATTTAGGCACCTGAGGTACTGACCATGCAGCCGCTACACCATTGATTGCACCTAGTGAATCATTAATGAGTTTGTTTTTACCAAATGCTGATAGAGTTGCCTTCTGTGGTATACCAAATGAACCACCGAATCTACCCTTTGCACTTAAACTGTCTTGAAATTCATCATCAACAATTGCTGATGTAACACCTGTTACCTTATCTACTACTCGTACTAAACCAGCGGCACCACCTGTTGCTGAAGAAGCAATTTCTCTGTCACCTTGTAATGCTATTTCTGTTTGATTTTCTGCTGTTTCTATTAGACCTATTGGTGTTTTTACTCCTAAATCTTGTGGTGTAACACCTACTGACTTATCTGCTAGTTCTTCTTTTGCACTTTGAAAGGCACTTATCTCATCTATACTAGCAGGGTCGGTCACTAATTCTGCAATAACATCTGGATTTTTTATGTTAAATTGAAATTGACCTGAGTTGGGGTCAATTCCTAGTGATGTAGCACCTAATTGTCTTAATTGTTCAGTATCTAATGCTTGGTCTAAAAATAAATCTACATCTAATACACCAGATAATCCATTTGTTACTGATGTTCTAGCATTTGTTAATCTTTCAGTAGTTAATCCTACGGTGTTTAGTAATGATGTACCACTATCAGATATAAATGTACCTATTTTTGTTATACCATCTTCTACGAATGTTAAACCTTGTTGTACTGTTGTAAATCCTGCTAATGAACCACCTACTGTGTTCAATACATTACTACCTAATGCACTTGCNACCTGTGATGTAATNATATCTGCAACAAAACCAAATAATGATGATGAACCTTTTGATATAAACTGACTAGCAAGTGGCATAGCATCCACAACAGCAGTACCTACATNTTGAAATCTATTAAATACNTCTANATCAGCAGTTATACTNGCATGNTGNANNGGATTATATTCTATCATGGTCGCTAATTGTGTNGTATCAGGTGCGTTTTTATATCTAGGATACTCGCCATTAGGGTCATAAAAACCTNTNTCTGTGTTTGCTNGTTCNGTAGGATAACCAGGTAGTGAACCCATTACAACNGGNTCTTGTCTCGCCTCNCCATCTCTAAAGAATCCNAATACATGTGAACCNTCTACAAGTCCTANAGGTGTTTGTCCTATGCCTGATATACCTGCTGATGTAACAGGTAGCATAACTTGAGCCCAAGGTAAATCTTCTGTAGGTAATGTTGTCTTATTGCCTGTGTGATGACCAAAACATCTGACACGAACACGGCCTATCATATAAGGGTCTTGTCTGTCTTCTACTACACCGTAAAACCACAGAAAACCATCCATGCCTATAAAATTATTTGTCATACTTCCTCAATATCAAACTGGTTGAAATCATTACCTTTTGCAAGTATCATGTCTTTATTTAGTACCTCTTTATCATTAGGTATATATTCTACGCCAACACTATCTTTAGCACATGTCAAAGTCATTGTGTGTATACCTTGTGGCGTTGTTTGTGCTAAATGTCTAACTTCTGTTACTAGATAATTGCCTGATAAGAATGGGTCTATCAATAGTTCATTATCTTTACCACCACCTGATAATGTGGTAAATTTAATTACTGAACCTGCTGTTACGGCAGTATTACCTGGCACTACTATTTCAATCATAAATGAATTAAAAGCATTCTTTTGTGCCATACTTTTTTGTAATGTGTTTTCTACATCAGCAGTNTCAATGGCAGTTATTGTGCCATCATCTTGTTTNTTATCATGCATACCTATNGTAGATGNGGTAAACATTCTCTTTGCATTAGGAAAATCTGATAGTAGTTTATNTTCTTCATANTTGTATACTGGCATGATACCTGTAAACGGTGAATCAGGTGTTTGTTCTTGCCCCATGTGATTTGATTTTGTGTACTCATGAGGATAACTAAAGTCTATTTCTTTAAATCTTTTAGTAAAGGCGTTAAGGGTAACTAATTTACTAGCATATGTGCCTTGTTTTATATTTTCTAATGTGTCGAATCTTTTTAAAATTCTAAACTCAAATACTTTTTCTAAATTACCNTTTGTTACTTTTTGTCCATCTTTNNTTCTATACATCTGACCTGAATCAGANTTAGGTGAATTAGTATATTCAGCAACAGGCTGTTTTGCTTTACCTGATGAATTAGATATCATTGCCTCTAATGATTTNAAATTAAAACCATCTGATGTTTCCCAAAAGTAGAAACCAGAGTTCTCAAATTTTTCTGATATTGCCTCTGTACCTAAAAACTTTATTGTATCAAGTGGTGATTTNTGAGGTATTACATACTTAACAGTAGGTGCTGTTGTCTCATAGAAAAAATCTTTTTGTGTTTTAAGATAGTTTCTTATTACTGATTGTACAGTACGAAANATAGGACCTGTAAATGCTCTACTTATTTTTCTCTGATTACTTTTGATTCTCTCTTTACTAAAAAAATCTAAAACATATACTTTAGTATTTTGATTAGGNTCAGATATATTTCTTATCTTACTGACCCACATAGGATATGTTACAAAATCATAACCTCTAGATACATCATCTTCAAGTGTAAACCCAGGCGTATGTAATGTAAATTCTAATACTTCGTTACCTGTGATAGGTAATTTATCTAACAATCCACCAGCGTCTACTAAGACTAATGAACCAGATAGTGTGTCATAATTTATACCTTCAAATATTTGAATCTCTTGTATTGCTTCTCTTATATCTATTTTAAGTGGTTCACTTTTACCCACCTCACTTTGATATGAGGCAAGGAATACTCTTGTCGATAATTGAAAATCACCTGCTTTAGGTGCCTGTATGCTCATAATCTATCCTCTTATTAAATCATTAAACTCACTTAAAAATGTTTGTAAAAACTGTGGGTTTAATAACTTAATCAATCTTTTTTGGTCTTGTAATCTTTGTTCATACTCTCTATTAGATACTGATTGNGCACCTGATACTGTACTATTAACTTCTACTTTGTGTGNGTAATCAGTAGGTCCATTACCTGTTTGTTTNCCACTNGATTGTGTTATCTCATAGTGATGTATACCACCTGGTTCTGTATACTTATCTTTTAAAAAGACCTCAAATTCTTGTTCTGACATTGGCCAATCATAGTATCTATCTACTATATTATTTGTAAGTAATATCACCCAATGAAAATCTGCATTGCCGAAATGTTTAAATGCAATTGATTCAGGCGTATCACCTGATTGAACATCATACTTATCATATAAAGAAAATTCATTTAAAACTTTATCTTTAACTTTAACTCGTTTCATTACATCTGTTACAATTTTAAAATTGTCTTTGTCAAAACCATATTGTATTTTGCCGAATCTACTAAAATACATTAGTAACCACCTGCAATATTTTTCTTAGTAAGTACTAACATTTCTTTGAATTGTAATTGAATACTTATTATCTGTGGTGAAGCACCTTGGTCATCTGGTTTTAATGTTGTAAACTTTTCACCAGGTGCATAGTCTACTTCCATAGATTCAAGTACACATTTTGCCACTCTAGGTATATAATTGTTATTACCTTTTCTATACATATATTCTATCTCAAATTGTGAAGGTGTTATAAAAAATGATTCACCTTCTGATAATGTAGGTAACATATGAAATTTAAATGTCTCTATAATTTTATGCACTTGTTGTAGTTCTTGATGATTCTTAGGTGCGAATGTAAATGGGTAATTAAAACTTCTAAANGGNACACTTTCAAATGCTAACTCCATGTTTGGGTTTGTAGTTTTACCAAACGCCCTAGTTGCAAGACCACCTATACCNGGTGATACTATTTGCATTGCACTTGATAACATGTTAGCAAGTCCTGCCCCACCGGCACTCATCATTTGTGTAAAGTTTTCTGCACCTGCAAGACCACCTAACATGCCTGTTTCTGCATCCGTATAGTTTGCCTTATAACCAAATTTAGTTTCAGGTGGTGTATATAAAATTATTGATTGTGATAATCTTTTATGTGTTGATTCAAATTTATCTCTAGGTTTAGCATTTATCTCTGACGCCTTTTTTGCTACTTCAGCTGCACTAGGCACAGAATTTATAACTTCTTTTACAGCGTCTGTTGATGAACCATCTTTGTTAAAGAAATAACCTTGTACATTGTTTACTGCACCTGATAATAAATTCTTACCTTCTTTTTCTATTGCNTTNGAAGCNTTNTCTTTTANTTTNCNTATNTCATCATCTANNGANGGCACNTTTTGTTTAGGTNCTGNNNTAGGNGTTTCTATTGTNCTNTTTACATTTTCAAATATATGAAANTTCATGTAATGACCATCACCNAATTGACCTACTTCTTGTGGGTAGTAATGATANTCAAANNNCATNGGGTCTACTGATANNGGTTTTATATCACTATCNCCTAGTCTTAACTTAGATGATTTTGCCATTCTTCTNGCAAGNANTNNTGGTGGCTCGTTTGTTATTTCGTTTGATACTCTATCAACACCAAATAATAGATTAGACATGTTTCGTAATATAGACATATTTACCTCTTGTTATTACTTATATTTATACGATAAATAGTCATATGAGTACATCAAAAAAGAATAAAACTTATAGAGCACCATATAAGGGTGTCTTTAGACCTAACAATCCTAAGAAGTATGTTGGTGATAGTCGTAAGATAATCTATCGTTCTTCTTGGGAGAGAAAGTTTATGTCTTATTGTGATAGGAATCCAGACATTGTAGAATGGGCAAGTGAAGAAATGTTTGTACCCTATGTTAGTCCTATTGATAAAAAAGTTCATAGATATTTTCCTGATTTTCTAGTTAAGACTAGTTCTGGTAAGAAAGTCATGATTGAAATTAAACCTGCGATACAATGTAAACCACCTAAACCTCGTTCTCGTAAAACTAAAAGATATCTTCAAGAGCAATTAACATTTATTAAAAATATATCAAAGTGGCGAGCGGCGAAAGAGTATTGTTCTGATAATGGTCTTGAATTTAAAATAATGACTGAAAAAGAATTAGGTATTAATCAGTCTAAGTAACAGCTGCCTTAGGATTTATGTTACTCGCCTGTGGTGTTGTTTTAGTTTCTACTGAAGTGCTACTATTTGTTTGATTGTTAATTATATTCATCAGAGGATTTTGTGTTCTCTCATTTAATGCATCCCTTAAACCTGTTTGACATATTAATTCATTAGCCGCCGATTT